>CAZHVH010000525.1:0-2757 GCA_964535855.1 uncultured bacterium | reverse complement strand
AACGAGAAGAGCGTTAACATCGAGAACATCGACTCCGTTACGGTCGTCCCAACCGTGGTCATCGGCGGAGGCATTGTGGGAGCCGTAGATGAGGTGGGAATCTTCAACGTGCCGTTGAGCGTTGAGGATGTGGTGGATATCATGAACAGGGGACTTCATGAGATGCTGTTCGGGGCAGCCGTATCGCCTCATGACAAACTCACCACCATGTGGGGGAAGGTTAAAGGAGAGGTACGATAAAAATCGGCAAACTCAGTACGACATGGGCGAGGGTAAAAAGTAGGCCGGTAGACCTTGACCCCAGCCCTTCACCGTGCGATAATGTAGGCAGATCGACGGCGTTAGCCCGAAAAGGGAGGTCAAGAGTGATTAAGTGTGCGCTTATAGGCGGCAAGGGGATGGGTTTGAAACACGGAAGAAACTTCAACAGCCATCCCGATGCCGAGGTGATCGCTGTCTGCGATATGGACCCCCAAAAGCTCGATCTGCTTGAAAAGGAGTTCAACGTCCCCGGGTATCCGAGCATAGACGAGCTTCTGGCCAACTGCAGTCCCGATCTGGTCCTTCTGATAGTCAACGAGACCAGACGTATCCCGCCGCTTAGGCAGCTCTTCGCCGCCGGGCAGAACGTCTTCACCGAAAAACCCCTCTGCGGACTGGAGGGCCAGTACCGCGTGCGCGAGGAGGACGCCGTTATAGCCGCCCCTGCTATCCGAGAGTGGCGGAGCTCAGGGGTGAAGTTCGGCATCGACTTCAACTACCGGTTTATGGAGCACTTCAGGAGATTACACGAGGATGTCGTTCAAGGCACCTTAGGCCAGATCAGAATGGTCCGGGCGCGAGCCCACTTCAACTGCTGGTCACACGTGATCGACCAGATCCTCTGGACGATGGGGCTGCCCGATTGGGTATGTGCCATAGGCGACCCCGAACAGCCGGGGCCATGGCCCCGTATGATCCATATGAGATGGCCCAACGGCGCCATAGGCTCGCTCGATGGGACGAATCTCTGGAGCATACCCCTGGAGATCATGATCTTGGGCGATAAGGGGTATGCCGAGGCAAAGGGGTTGGTCGGCTGGTATCAACGCTATAAGCCGGGCTGGGGAGGTGGAGTCGAGGTATCCTGGGAGGCGAAACCGGAGGAGCCGGAGATGGAGAAATCCTTCGTCCGAATGGCAGACGGTGTGATCAAGGCGATGCTGGCCGATGAGCCCATGCCTGCCGACGGGAACGCCGCCTGGAACGAGCTCCTCTTTGAGGCAGCCGTACATCAATCGGCCTTGAACGACGGGCGATGGGTTTGGCTGGCCGAAATAGAAAGGGATGTGATGGCGGCCTCGTGATGTGCCTCGCGTAAGGCGCAGGGCGTTTTATCTTATACTCGCATTACGCCCTACGCCTTGCGCTTTACTCCGTCTCCTCTCTGCGGATCAGGTTGAAGACGAACTCGCTTCCGACGAAATCCACCTCGATGGTATCGCCGTCCTTGAACTTGCCCTCCAACATGCGCACGGCCAACGGATCGAGCACCTGCTTCTGTATCACCCTCCTCAGCGGCCTCGCTCCGTAGACCGGATCGTAGCCCAGTTTGGCGATCTCTTCCCTGGCGGCATCGGTCAAAATCAGCTCCATTCTTCTCTCCCTCAACCTCTCCCTGACCTGATCGAGCTGCAGATCGACGATCTGTTCGATCTCATCCATGGTGAGCCTGTTGAAGATTATGATCTCATCGATTCGGTTGAGGAACTCCGGCCTGAAACCGTTTCGAAGCTCAGTCATGACCCTCTCGCGGATCTCCTCCTTCGAGAGGCTGGGGTCTTGAATCCAGTGACTTCCCATGTTGGAGGTCATGATGATCACGGTGTTCTTGAAGTCAACTGTGCGTCCCTTCCCGTCGGTCAGCCTGCCTTCGTCCAGTATCTGCAGGAGCGTGTTGAAGACCTCGGGATGGGCCTTCTCGATCTCGTCAAACAGCACCACCGAGTAAGGCTTGCGCCTGACGGCCTCCGTCAGCTGGCCCCCCTCCTCATACCCGACATATCCCGGTGGCGCCCCGATGAGCCTTGCCACGGAGTGTTTCTCCATGTACTCGGACATGTCGATTCGGATCATGGAGTTGGGGTCGTCGAATAGGAACTCAGCGAGGCATTTGGCCAGGTGTGTTTTACCGACGCCCGTGGGACCCAGGAAGATGAAGGATCCGATCGGCCTGTTGATGTCCTGCAGCCCGGCCCGTGCCCTTCTGACGGCGTTTGAGACGGCCTCGACGGCTTCATCCTGTCCGATCACCTTCTCCTTCAGCCTCTCCTCCATCCTCAACAGCTTCTCCTTCTCGCTTTCAAGCAGCCTGGAGACCGGTATTCCGGTCCACTTGGAGACGATCTCAGCGATATCCTCTTCGGTGACCTCCTCCTTGAGCATCTTCTGTTCGGACTGTAGCTCCTTAAGCCGCTCCTGCGCCTCCTTGAGCTCCCTCTCCATCTGCGGCAGTTCCATGTACCTGATCTTTCCGGCTCTGTCGTAATCGCCATTTCTGATAGCCTGCTCCTCCTCGATCTTCAGGGCATCGATCCTCTCCATGAGGGATCTGATCTTCCCTATGGTCTCCTTCTCGTTTCGCCAGTGGGCCTTCATCTGATCGCTTTTTTCCTTGAGCTCAGCTATCTCCTCCTCGATCTTCCTGAGCCTCTCCTGGGATGCCGGGTCCTTTTCCCTGCTGAGCGCCTGGCGCTCTATCTCAAGCTGCATGATCTT
>CAZHVH010000524.1:0-2758 GCA_964535855.1 uncultured bacterium | reverse complement strand
ATGACGATGTGCTTCAGGTAAAGGGGGGCGAGAGGATAGAAGCTATCTATCTCGACTCGCTCCAATCCTCCGGAGCAAGGGATGTGGAGGTGAAGGCCGCTATCTCCGTCAACACCGGATCGGACGGCGTTATCTCCTTCGTCCGGTCCAACTACGTGCGCAAAGTGGATCGCTTCAACGCCGGGGATACGCTCTACATAAGGCTTCGGGATGATGACGAGGAGAAGGAAACGGTTGAGGTGACGCTATCAGGCGATAGGACCGGCGATAAGGTCGATGTGATCCTAACCCGATCGGGAACGGCACAGAGCCTCTTTCTCGGATCGGTTCAGACCGAGTTCAGCTCCCAGGCGAAGGATGACATGATCCTTCAGGTGGTGGGAGGGGAGAAAGTGACGCTCACCTACATAGATAGACTACGCTCCACAGGTCAGACCAACGTCCCGGTCACGGTTACCTGTCCGGTCAATACGGGCAACACGGGGAAAATCCGCATATACAGAAAGGGCGATCTTACAACCCCAGCGACCGGGTTTAAGGCCGGGGAGGTGTTGGTGGTGGAGGTGGAGGATTTCGATCTGAGCGTCACAGGGGCGGCGGCGCAGATCTTCGAGGTCACAGCACGAAACGAGAGCAACGGGGATGCGGCAAGAATCCTGATAAAGGAGGTATCGGGAAACGTCGGCCTCTTCAGGGGAGAGCTCAGAACGGCCTTTGCCATTCAACCCAATTTCGACGACGATTTGCTCCAGGTTCAGGGCGGTGACGTGATAACCTTCACCTATATCGATGCCCTTCAGGATGACGGCAGGCCGAACGTCCCGATCGAGGTCACCCTTCAGGTTGAGATCGGCGTGAGAGGCAGGATCGAGATATTGAAGGCGGATGGGTCAAAGGGGATACGGAGCTTCAGCGCGGGGGATAGCATCATGATCAGGATCACGGACGCAGATCTGAACCTCAACCCTGATTCGGTTGAGACCGTGAGCGTAACCGCGTCAGGGAATCTGATCGGGGATGAGACGGTGCTAACGCTGTTTGAAAAGGGGAAAAACACGGGGATATTCGAGGGTATTTTGAACACCGAGCCGGCGGAAGCGCCGAATTTCACCGATATGGCGCTTCAGGTCAAGGAGAAGGAGCTGGTCACCGTGAGCTATCTCGACCCGATAACTGAGACAGGGCGGACGAACGTCGAGATCAGCGCATATGCCATAGTCTCCTCGAGCTCGCCCGGAAGATTGCTGATCGTGGATCGAAACCGAAAGGAGATAGGAGGATTTAACGCCGGAACGACGCTCTACTTCCTGCTTGAGGATCTCCTCCTGGTGACCCTATCGCCCAGGGAGGAGGTTCAGATAACCGTCAGCAGCACCCTTACCAACGATCTCGCCACGGTCACTCTATATAGGGTCCCGGATGAGGAGGGGATCTTTTGGGGATCGCTTCCCACCAGATACGGCACGACACCAGTTTATGACGACACGCTGGAGGTTCAAGGCGGCGAACAGGTGGTGGCGACATATAATCCGAATCTGACTGGCGTTTTCAACGAGCCCATCTCCGATACAGCTTACGTTAATAAGGGCCATCTCGGCAGGATCAGGATCGTCCGGAACGATGGCGTGGAGGTGAGATACTTCGACCCCGGCCTGACCCTCTACTTTATGCTGGAAGATCCCGACCTGAACGCCGATCCCCTATCGCGTGAGAGAACCGACGTGTGGGTCTCGACCTCCGGCGGCGAGACGAAGCTCGTGACCCTGAGGGAGACGGCCGATGACACAGGGATCTTCGGCGGCAGGATAAAGACCGTATACGGCAGAAGCGGTAAATCGGATGTGCTTGGGGTGCTCAGCGGAGAGGTGATAACCGCCACATATAGGGACGCCCTGACGGATACGGGGGAGACGAACGTGGACGTGACCGACACATGTAAGGCCAGGATGATCGGATGGGCGAACTTCACACGGACCCCGGTGCTTGTGGACGGAGTTCCGGACGGTTGGCCCCTTGAGACGGTGATGAAAACACCTCAGGGCGAGGCGATGATGTGGGCACAGTGGGACGCGGATTACCTCTATCTATTGATGCAGGTCTACGACGATAAGGTGGAGGTGAGGGATGTGAGCAGGTGGTATGAGGGCGCAGACGCTGTCGAGATACATGTGGACCTCAACCCATCGGACGAGGTTAAACCCTACTATCTGAGATCTCGGAGGAACCACACCAGATATATACTCTGGTTTTGCCCCAAAGGCGGCGGGTTTGAGGGGAACGAGCCCTATGCGGGTCAGGCTTATCCGAATGTGATCTACAAGTACAATCCGCCTATAAGGATATCGACGAGGTTCAGGGAGAAATACTACATCATGGAGATAGGCATACCGTTTAAGATCGTCTTTCCCGGGTTTGATCCCATAAAGACCAGGCGGATACGAAAGATAGGATTCAACTTCAAGATATACAGGTCCGATCTTCCTCCGGTATGGTGGGCTGAACCGGAGGAGGGGATACCTCCCAGCGACTTAGGAGCGCTTTACCTGAAAAGGTGAAGGGGGCAACCCTCATGGTTGCCCCTAATCGTTGTTTATTCCTTCTTATCTTCGTCCACCACTTCGTAATCGGCGTCTATGACCTCTCCCTCTTGGGTTGGTCCTGTGGTATCTTGAGAGGTCTGTGCCTCGCCCGCCGATTCGGCTCCCGCTCGTCCCCCGGCCGCCTGGTACAACTTCGAGGCCGCCTCATGCCATACCCT
>CAZHVH010000523.1:0-2763 GCA_964535855.1 uncultured bacterium | reverse complement strand
GCATCTTTATATTATGGAAGATCGAAGTGGGAATGTTACATAGGATGAGCTTAGTTTTAAGAGAACATCTCGGGTGAAACTTTTATTCTCCTTGGGCGAAGAAGGTCAGAGCCGACCTCCTCCACCGGGTTAAACGTGTTCCGACCCCTTCCGGCTCCTTTTACGTCGGAAGTGAAAGCTGTCAAAAATGCCACAAAGAAGAGCACTCCTCATGGAAGGGAACACCCCACTCTAAGGCTTATCTAACCCTTACCAGGAAAGGGTATGATCATGATCCAGAATGTGTGATCTGTCACACAACCGGATATGGAGAGATATCAGGGTTTGAGGATTATCAGGGGACTCCCTCGCTGGCAAACGTGGGGTGTGAAGCATGTCACGGCCCAGGAGAGCGGCATGTGAAAAACCCCTCAACGGAGAGGTATTCAAAGGTTAGAAGGGAAAAGTGCAGGAGATGTCATACCCTTGAAGGAAGTCCGAGATTTAGCTACCAGACGTTCTGGGGAAAAATAAGACACGGCAAATAGGAGGGAAAGATATGAGGAAATTAACATTTTGTGTCTGTATCCTCTTGATAGTCCCCGCTCTGGAAGTTTGCGGGAGGGAACTCTCCAAGGAAGAGGTGATAAAAGAACTGAAGATGATCCTCATCCCTGAGGGCGAGTTCATAATGGGAAGCGATAATCCCTTCGATAACCCCGACCAAAAGCCGAAACATAAGGTCTTCCTAAGCTCATACCGTATCTCCAAGTATGAAGTAACTAACGAAATGTTCAAAGCGTTCGTGATGGACGGGGGATACAAAAGAAAGGAGCTCTGGACTCCGGAAGGGTGGAAGTTCATCCAAGAGAACATGATAACACATCCTGCAGGATGGAGAGTCAGAGGGTTCGATGACCCTCAAAAGCCGGTCGTTGGGGTCAGTTGGTATGAGGCATACGCCTTTGCCAAATGGCTCGGCATGAGACTTCCGACGGAGGCGGAGTGGGAGAAGGCGGCGAGGGGAACGGATGGAAGGGTTTATCCATGGGGGAACGAGTTTGATGCCTCAAGAGTTTTTTATAAAGCCATAGCTAGACCGCTGAGGGTTGGGAGTTTCCCATCCGGAGCGAGCCCTTATGGAGTCCTGGATATGGCTGGAAACGTGTGGGAGTGGGTGTGGGATTGGTATGGGGAGAGGTATTATGCGAGAAGTCCCTATAAGAACCCTAAAGGGCCTGAGAATGGCGAGTATAAAGTGGTAAGAGGAGGAGGATGGGGGTGTAACCGTCGGCAGATGCGGTGTGCTTATCGCCGTCATGAGAAGCCAACGTGGAGGAGGCTTGATGTAGGATTTAGGGTGGTGCAGGATTTAAAATGAGGCACACCATGAGGTATCGAGAGAAAATACTCGTAGCTATTGGCACTTTGAGTATCGCTGTTATAGCCTTCCTGCCCAGGGGGCTTTCCCCTGGAGCTTATTGGACGCCCGATGAAATCTTATGGATTCGACGCTCCCTCTGTTTTGCCTCGGCTATCAGCCGAAGGGATTTGAAGGGAACAGTGCAATCTTTCCATCCCGGTGTCATCACAACATGGATAGGAGCCCTCAGCTTATATCCTAAATATCGGCATGTTCTTTTCATGTTTGAAGGCGGGCGAAGTCCGCTCCCGCTTGATTCACAGGAGAATCTGCAAAGGGTCAGAATAGGCATGGCGATCGCTACAACCACTTTGATTTTATCATCTTTCCTGCTTCTTAAGAGCTTAACGAACTTGAAGATAGCCCTCACAGCCGGTATTTTCTTCGCTCTGGACCCTTGGTATTTGATGGAATCAAGGAGGCTTCACACGGATGCGCTCGCCGCCGGATTTATGATCTTATCGCTACTTGCGCTTCTGATCCATTGGGAGAAAAGGGAGTGGGTTTATCTCCCCATCTCTGGAGCGTGTTTGGGGCTATCCTGCATCACAAGGGTGACCTCGACTACCCTTATCATCTACTTCCCCTTCGGATTCATCTTGCACCGTATGCTATGCAGACCCGGAGGTGTTTTTGATAGAAGAGATCTGTCAGAATTCATCTGGAGCTTCCTCAGTTGGTTAAGTGTTGCAATTTTAACATCTGTCGCCCTTTGGCCTGCTTTGTGGGTGTCTAGTGTAAGGATCGGATCGATACGGCTGCCAATAACGCCAATTTTCATCCCTGCAGCTTTAGCCGTTGTTGTCGAGGGATATCTAATGAGTAATCGCTCGATCGAAAGGAGAGATTGGGTGTTTTCCCTGATCCCTGTCTTTGGTGTGTTTCTTGCTTTACCCTTCATGTTCGCCGAGATTGATATCGTTTTCAGAATGATGAAATGGGCGTTGACCACCCCTCATGAGGTTCCACAAATCTTCTTAGGCAAAGTGGTATATGATCCTGGCCTGCTTTATTATCCCGTTATGGTCACCATCTACAGCACACCTGTCATATTGTTTCTAGCCGCTGTGGGATTTCCATTAGTGTGGTGGGTGAAACGATATCAGGGGAAAGAGCCAAACTTCAGGATCTATCTTTGCTTGGCGGTTTTCATACCTCTATACATCATCTCCATATCATTGGCGGCTAAAAAATTGAGCCGATATGCTTTGCCATCAGCTCCTGTCTTAGACATCATGGCGGCGATGAGCCTATGGGTGATCGTGAACGAGACGATTCGCTTCATCAAAGCCAGAGTCTTCCCTTACAAAATCAGTAGATCACAATGACTAGGGATCAGAATAATCCTAAAATCGATTTGA
>CAZHVH010000522.1:0-2782 GCA_964535855.1 uncultured bacterium | reverse complement strand
GCCTATTCCCTCGCGTCGTTCGCTGAACCTGGGTAGGTCGGTTATGTCGGCCGCACCCTTGTCATCGGCGAACCATCGGCGGGAGGAAAACGCCTTTTTATCGGTAAGATATTGGACGATTTGATCCCGATACATTCTGGCCTGGGCCATGAAATTCAAAAAGCTTCCGAGGTCGGTTTCCGAAAGCACAGCCGTGGCGTTGTAATATGCCGCAGCGGGCGAGATGCGGGAGATGTTCAAAGCCAATCTTGCCTGACGGATTGGGTTTTCGTCCAGATACTTCCTGTAAACCTGCCAGACCTTATCCGCATGCTCAACTGCCAGTCTGCATTTGAATCCATAAAACTCCTGGGCTAACCTGACCCCCTCCTCCGATCTGAAACCGCTTGCCCTTACGGTTTCTCCCCAGGTGAAGCTGTCCGATCTGGAACCAGCGCTTGAGCTGGAGGGGTTAGCCATCTCGAAAGGGGATTTTAACCCCAACTTCCTCAGGAACTCATCCGATTTCGAGTTAAACTCCTTCCAGATCTCCGACGTAGCTGAGGCGACCGTCTCCTCAGAGCGAATGGGGGCGAGTTTATCCACCAGGAAAACGGCGGCGCTTGGGAAAATCAGAACTAGGAAGACCCAGAGGAACATGGCGAGCATCAGAGCAGTGCTTGACCGATGTGTCCGGATTGAAAGGAGAAGCCCCAGAAGATAAAAGAGGGAGAGATAGAGGAGAGAAACCAGGAAGATCAAACCGATATGCGCCCAATCAGCTCCTTTCAGCGATATCCCCGGTGAAAGCTGCATGACCAGCAATCCTCCAAGTAGGCTCACCGCCAGCGGTAGCAACAGACTGCTTATCCCACCCAGATACTTGCCGAGCAAAACCGTGTCTCTGGGAACGCTGTTGGACAGCATCAGACACAACGTGCCGTCCTCTCGCTCGCCGGAGATCGCATCGTAGGCGAAAAGCAAGGCCAATAAGCTCAAAACGACCTGGAAGACTAACGCAAGGTCCACCGATGGGAAGACGCTCATGTATGGGTTGGCAGGGCTGTATTCCTTCGCCCTCATCGGGACGGTGCCGACTGAAGCCTCAACGACATTTCCCAAGCGCTTATCCACCCCTTGATTGAAAACGCTCAGGGGTTTAGGCTTCCTGAAAGCCTTCGGCTTATGGTCGCCGCAGAGCTCCGAATACACCTTTATCTTCGACATCTCCTCCTCATATTCCCGAATCGCCGTCCGATAGCTCTCCAACCTGTCGGCATAATCCTGCGTCAGGACATAACCGTTTGCCACGATCAACAGGAGACAGACGAGGAAGCCTATCGAGAAGCGGAAGGTCAAGATGTTCGACAGGAACTCCTTCGCCACTATCGTCCCGAGCATTACCCTTCCTCGTATTTCCTCTGCTCATCTGCTTGCCGGAGAAGGATAAGCAGCAGGGTAAGCCCATATTTGTGATCGATGGAGAAGAGATCCCGGGAGATAACTTCCCCCTTCTTGACGAGCCTTTCGACCTCACACCTGATATACCGAAGCTCCATGAGCTTCATCAGGCGCTCCTCCAGCTCATCCCCACCGAGGCCGGAGGCCTCCTGCAGCTCCTCCCTAGTTTTCTTTGCTCCATCGAGGAACGCCTTGAGGATTGCGAGACACCGCGGGTCGGTGAAGGGCTGAACCACCTTCTCCACATAGGAATCGGGAACTTTCATCCAAGACTCAAGACCTGTGAAGGAGCTGAGGGATGAATTGGTGCCGTGTTTGGTCCTCCAGACGTTTCCGAGGATTATCCCGGCGTCCACCTCCCTGGTCTCATCCAGCTTCTCAAGGAGCTCTTTCACGATGTCCGGCGGACCCGCAGATGGTTTTCGGCCGGTAACCTCGCGCAGTTTTGCCTCTATCTTCCTATGAAACTCCTCCTTCACCTTCTCGAGCAGTTCCTTCTCCAGCCTCTTGCGGACTTCCCTCGTGATCTCGTCTATTTGATCCTGAATTTGCTTTTTGTCATCCATCGTTTCCTCCCTCCTTAAATGAAATCAAGCGTAGCTTGCCATGAGGCTCCACCGCGTCCCATCGAATCTCCTCACGACCTCGACCCAAGATCGGGAGACTGGGATGGCTTTTCGTCCGGCAGATGGTCGCCGTCCGGTTTCAAAGGTGCTGGTTTCCACACCCTTCTCGCCTCGTATCTCCTGCCAGAGGTAAATCACCTCTTTCGGCTCCGCCATCGCCCTGACCTTCTCCAGCAGTTGCAGGCAGGTTTCCTCCGGCGGCTCAAGCTGAGGCAATTCCCTTGCCAACGCCAGCGTCTCCTCGAGCAGTTTAAGCTCCTCCGAGCACTCCTTACAGACCGAAAGGTGCTCCTCGATCTCCCTCATCTCCCCTGATGGCAAATCCGACTCAAGATACCACGATAGTAGCTTTCTGCATCTCTCGCATCTCATCGCTTCATTCTCCCTGTCGGTATTTCGCCCGATTTCAGGTAGGGGGCGAGCATCTCCTTCAAAGCCATCCGTGCCCGATGAAGACACGATTTTACCGCAGAGACGGACATCCCCGTAACCTGCGCTATCTCCTCGTAGGAGAGCCCCTGAATCTCACGAAGCAGGAACACCTCGCGCTGTTTCCACGTAAGGCGAAGGATAGCCCCCTCCAAAACTCGTCCCATCTCCCTCCTCTCCAGCTCCTCGTCCGGCGTCCTGCCCTCCCACAGCTCCTTCGGTTGAAGTTCCGCCCCCTCATCTATGGAGATGGTCTCGACCCTCTCCCGTCTGCGGATCTCCTCCAG
>CAZHVH010000521.1:0-2787 GCA_964535855.1 uncultured bacterium | reverse complement strand
GGTCACCAGAGCAGCGTATATCGCAGCCTTTGCGAGCTGGATCTTCCGCACATCGCTCTGCGCGATCGCTATCTCCTCCCCGGATCCGTCACGCGGCACTATCACGAATCTGAGGCCATCCTCATCCCTCACAACCCTCTCACATGATCCATCCACGATCCTACCCGATCCGTCGATTATCCCCCTAATCCTCATCCAAGCGATCGCCTCGATTATCCCCGACCCGCAGAGCCCCCTAGGCCTCCCACCGCCTATAACCCTGTAATAACTCCTACCATCCTCATCTATCGTAATCGACTCAATCGCGCCCTTCACGGCCCTCATCCCATTCCTGACACCATAGCCCTCTAGGGCGGGGCCGGCGGCGCAAGAGGCGGCGAGGAACCTTCCCCCTTTCGTCTTTATCACGATCTCCCCGTTCGTTCCGAGGTCCACTAATGCGGCCGTGCACTCGCATTCATGTAATCCGGAGGCGAGGATGTCGGCGACTATGTCCCCACCCACGTAGGCGCTTATCGACGGAACGGTCCTAACGTATCCCCTCGGATTGATCCTGAGACCTAGGTCCCTCGACTTGATCTTTACCGATGACGTGAAGGGCGGGGGATAAGGCGCCCGGGACCCATAGTAGCAGTCGTTTCCGATTAGGAACGAGGTCATAGTCGTGTTCCCCGCGCAGACCACCTCGTAGACATCCGATTCACCCGCCTCAGCCTTCTCGAGGAGCCTGCGGATCAGCTCGTTGATGGTCTCCACGACCGCGGCCTTCAAGGCATCCCTGTTCTCCCTCTTCCTCCTCGCGTATTCCACCCTGCTGATCACGTCTTCCCCGAACTTTATCTGGGCATTATACAGCGACTCAACGCCTAGGCTTTCGCCGGAAAGTAGGTCGTAGAGATAAGCAACAACTGTCGTCGTCCCGATGTCAACCGCCACGCCGAGGATTCTCCGTTTCTCCGAGGCCGGGATAACGTCGATTACCTCTCCACCATGCGTGATCAGGTGTATTTCGAAATCGGATTTCCGGAGCTTCTCGGAGAGATCCGGGATGATTAATGGGTCGTAGCGATCGGTTCCAGCGGCTTCAAGGAGCCTCTCTAGGTCGCCCCTCTGATCCTCGAGGCTGGGCGGATCCAGCTTAACTCTCCTAACCCGTATGTATGGATCGACCTCAACCGCCTCCTTTATTCCCCAAGCCAATATCTTGGCCTCAGAAGACTTTGCGACGCCCCTCAACTCTATCTCAGCATCTGAGAGCACTTTAACCTGGCAGCTCAGCCTCATATCTGATCCGAGGATCCTACTCCACCTCTTCTCATTCTCGGTTGGAGGAGAGAAGACCCCGCTCCTAATCTTCACGGCGCATTTTCCGCATAGCCCCCTCCCCCCGCAGAGGTTGTCGACGACTATCCCGTTTCTCATCAGGTTCTCGAGTAGGCTGAGGGATTCATCGGACTCGATCTCAATTCTCTCGCCATCCACATATACGACGAGCCTATGACGCCTTGAGTCGCCCAAGCCGGATCTAGAGATGCCGACGCCGTGTAATAAGGTTTCCAACACACCACATGGTGGTTATGGTGCCGAATATCGAGCGAAAATTTTTATTAAAATTCGAAGTTCTCTATCCTCGAAATGAGCGGTAATGATTATCTGCAGAAGATTAAGGAGTGCCTCGTTAACATGGATATTGATGGAGCAAAGGAGAACACGAAGAAGGCTCTGGAAGCGGGGGTGAACCCGCAGGACATAATCTCGAGGGGCATAGCCGAGGGGATGGATATAGTCGGAAAGAAGTTCGAGGAGGGGGAATACTTCCTCTCAGAGCTACTCGTCGCAGGGGAGATCGGGAAGGAGATCCTGAAGATATTGAACCCATACATCAAGTCCGGTGAGGTGGCGCTTAAGAAGTTGGGAAAAGTGGTGATAGGCACAGTTAGAGGAGACCTCCACGACATAGGGAAAAACATAGTGGCCATGATGCTGAACGCGGCGGGATTTGAGGTAATCGACCTCGGAGCGGACGTCCCACCTGAGAAATTCGTCGAGGCTGCGAGGGAAAACGACGCGAACATCGTGGCCATGTCCGCCCTACTCTCAGTAACCATGCCCGAGATGAAGGTGGTAATAGATGAACTAAAGAAGGCGGGGCTCAGAGACAAGGTCAAGGTCATAGTCGGAGGGGCGCCGGTCACCGAAGAATACGCGAAGAACATAGGCGCAGACGGATATGGAGAAAACGCCGTAGAGGGCGTCCGGATCTGCAAATCTTGGATGACCCAGCAAAACTCCTAGAGTGGCGAGGCACCCGGTCAAATTTTTCCCCAAACATATGAGAAGAACGCGCATAGCAGGGAATTTTATCAGGGCTGATTATAGACTCCCTTCTTCTTCGCGTATTCTAGCATGAAGATGAAGTTCTCTGCGTTTGTCTCGGTTGAGATGTTGGCAGAAGTGGAGAGTATGTAGCCCCCTCCCCTCGCCCCATCCCTGAGACATCTATCAACCTCCCTCGCGACATCCTCCTTCGTCCCATACTCGATTATCCTCGGATCGACGTTTCCGACCAGGCAGATCCTATCCCCAAATCTATCCTTAACCTCCTTCAAGTCCATACCCGCGACCACGTCGATCCCCTGATACGCGTTGATCCCAGCGTCTACGACGTCCTCCAAGATCTGCATGATATATCCATCCGAGTGGAGGACCACGAATGCCCCCTTCTTCCTAAAGGCGTCCACATGCCTCCTCAGAGCAGGCTTAACGAATTTCCTAAACATCTCCGGT
>CAZHVH010000520.1:0-2791 GCA_964535855.1 uncultured bacterium | reverse complement strand
CGGGTTATACCTAGTTTTTTCGCTGTGAGGGATATATTCCAGGAGTTCTCGCGGAGCTTACGGAGAATGTAAATCCGTTCGAAACGTTCCCTTGCCTTCTTCAGGTCGTCGATCGCCAGGATCTCCTCGAACGGATCTCCCTCCGGCTCGATTATCCCCATCTCCTCCACTAGATCCCTCGGCAGATCTTGGATCGTTATGGTTCTCCCGCTACAGGTCGAGATTGCGTATTTAACGGCGTTCTCCAGCTCTCTGACGTTCCCCGGCCAGTGATATCCTTTGAACAGCTCCACGACGTCCTCTGAAAAACCCTGGATATGATCCTTTCCAAGCATATGAGAGTGCTTTCGCAGGAAGTAATCGGCCAGGAGGGGTATGTCCTCCCTTCTCTCCCTGAGGGGTGGGATGTGGATTGTCGCTCCGCTGAGCCGGTAGTAGAGGTCCTTTCTGAACTCCCCTTTTTTCATCGCCTCTCTCAGATCCTTGTTTGTGGCGGCGATGATCCGCACATCCACCTTGACGGTTGAACCTCCCACCCGCTGGACCTCTTTGAAATCTATTGCTCTCAACAACTTCGGTTGGATGTCGAGGCTAAGCTCGCCTATCTCGTCCAGAAACAGCGTTCCGCCCTGGGCCTGCATGAAAAAACCGGGCCGGGCGTCCACGCCGGTGGCCACCCTTTTTCCTATCCCGAAGAGCTCCGCTTCCATGAGCTCCGGGACGATGGCGTTGACATTTACCGGCACGAAAGGCTTGTCTTTGCGAGCGCTGTGTTCATGGATAGCTCTTGCTGCGAGCTCCTTACCGGTTCCGCTTTCCCCTTGTATCAACACCGTCTCATCCGATCTGGCAAAACGACCTATGGCCTTCATCACCTCTATCATCTGAGGGGTTGACCCGATGATCTCATATTCTCTGAATTTCACCCCCTCGCCCCTTCTGGGGATGGACAGGCTTTTCCTCTTCTCCAGAGCACGCCTGATAGTGTTAACTAAGTTGGCGTAATCTATGGGCTTGACTACATAATCGAACACGCCGATCCGAGCGACCGTCTCCAGGACGCTCCTCGATGAGCCATGACCGGTTATGATGATGACCTCGGGCGGATCGGGCAGTTCCATCGCCCTCTCGACCACTTTCAGACCGCCCTCTTTGTCCAGAGTACCGTTCGAATCGGGTATCCAGAGATCGGATATGATCAGATCGAACTCCTCCTTAACGGCCTCCATGGCGGTATCCCTATCATATGCGAACTGGACCTCGACATTCAAATCCTCCTCCATCATCAGATGTCTTTGGATGTATCTGCATACATCTCTTTCATCCTCAACGATCAGTATCCTCCCGCTTATCATCCCTCGACCTCCTCAATGGCCATGAGCGGTAGCAGGAGGTTGAACGTGGTTCCGATGTTCTCCCTGCTTTCGACCTCTATTCTGCCGTGGTGAAGCTTGACGATGTTCTGGACGTTCGAGAGGCCAAGGCCCAATCCTCTGGGCTTCGTCGTGAAGAAGGGCTCAAATATCCTCTTTCTGACCTCCTTCGACATCCCATATCCGGTATCTTTGAAGGAGAGCTTGACGAAGCTGGCCCCTTTTTCGGAGTGATATTCCGCCGAGATCAACAGCGTTCCGCCATCCGGCATGGCTTGACAGGCGTTGCGGATGAGGTTTATGAAGGCTATCCTGAGTTTCTCCCTATCGGCACTTATGAGGGGCAGGCTGGGGTCAACCTCGATGAAGAGCTCCACTCCGTTTTTCTTTATCTCCTCCTGGCATATCTCCACGGCCGAGCGGATGAGCTCTTCGATCTGGACGGGTTGCATCCTTAAACTCGCCTCTTGGAAGAAGCTGAGCTCGTTTTCGATCATATCATTCAGTTTCATCACCCTCTCTATGATGGCATTCATCTCGGAGACGATCTCATCGGGCTTATCCTTCATCCCGAGCGGATCGCCCTTTTGGAAGTTGTTCCTCACCATCTCCGCCGGAGCTCTGATGGAGTTGAGTATATTCCTTATCTCATGTCTCACCTGGGCGGACATCACACCGAAGGCCGCCTCCTTCTCCGACTGGACGAGCTGTCTCTGTGTCTTCTTCAGGTTTATGTAGTTCAGCAACAGGGTGCATGAGATGCCGTTGAGCGATATGAAGAGTCCAGGCGTAATCATATCCAGCCATATGCCCCAGTTTTGAAAGAGCGAGAAACAGAAAGCCAAGTGGAAAAGGAGAAAGACGGTATAAGCCGTCGCCAAAAGCGAGATCTTCCCCTCATATTGATGCACTATCACCGTTATGAAGACGGAGAGGATGAGGAAAAGGACCGTATAGATGAGATTAATCCTGAAGGTAAGCCGGGTGATAAACGCTCCCTCCACGAGATCGTTCACGAGGTTGGCCCTTATCTCGAGGGCGGTCATCTCACCGGAAGGGGTGGGAACTCTGTACGCGTTTTCGGTCTCGCCGACCAGGACGATCTTGCCCGAAAACAACCTTCTGAGCTGTCCCAGATTGCCGTTCTGATAGATCTCCAACACATCCACGAAGGATATGGAATTGAATGAGTTCCCCGGCGGCAGATAGGTTATATATGTCCTCCCTCCTGAATCCAAGGGGATTTTAAGGAGATCTCCTACCTTTATGTATCGGCCTCTCCAAAAGCCCGACCGAAGGGCGAGTTGACCTTCATCCAGGCCCAGAAACTCGCAGGTCATCAGAAGCTCTATGGGAAATCTAAACCCTCCGTTTCTATCCCTGACCACCATCTGAGCGCTGCGGTATATCCCATCCTC
>CAZHVH010000519.1:0-2794 GCA_964535855.1 uncultured bacterium | reverse complement strand
ACCCCGCTTATCCCGAGGATCACCAGGGGGATCAGAATGAGGATCGATTTTCTCATATTCACCTCCGCAGGTTTCGATCACCCACCTACTTCAGCACACTCATTTTTCTGATAAGGTCTCTGTCGGCTTTCATCCTGTATATGTATATACCTGAGGCAGCTCTTTCGCCATTTTCATTACGTCCGTCCCAATATGCTGCTCTATCCTTCGATATGTAATATCCAGGCTTCAGACATCCCATATCTATCTTCCTCACCATTTTACCTGAAAGATCGTAAATCTCTATAACGACATCCATCTCTCTGGATAATTTAAAGGGAATCCATGTCTCGGGGTTGAATGGATTAGGATAGTTCTGTAATAGAACTGTTTCTCTCGGAGATCGCTCATCAAGCACAACCTGTATAATATCAGATCTAAAGCGTTTGCCCGAGAACTCCACCGATTCGATGTAATAAAAATAGCTCTTCCCCTCTTCAACATCCTCATCTGTGAAGAGGTAATCGTTAGGCGCTATCAGTGTACCCTTACTATCCACCCAGCCGATCTTCTCATACTTCCCATCCTTGCTATCACTGCGATATATACTAAATCCTATATTCTCGACTTCCGTCTCCGTGTGCCAATTCAGAATGACCCTATTTCCGTCAAAGGCAGCTTTAACTGAGGTTAGAGTGACAGGTAAAGTGGCATCCAACATATCGACGATATTTAACTTGCCGTATCCCCATGTGTTATTTGGCAGTCCTGAAGCATAAGTGTCGGATCTGGCTGTGTTTAAGATCCAATTTCTCACCTGAGAGGCGCTCGCGGAGGGATATTTGTCATATATCAACGCCACGGCTCCAGCGACGTGAGGCGCTGCCATGCTTGTTCCCTGTTTGATACAATGCCTGTCGTCTTTTACAATCCAGGTCACATCTATAGTAGAGTCCGTCGAGAGGGAAGAAGCTATACCCATACCTGGCGCCGCGATTTCGGGTTTTAACCTGCCGTCGCGCGTCGGACCTACGCTACTGAAGCTCGATATATCAGCAAGCGTGATTGGTGAACTATAGTGGTAATGGCCGCCGTTTTCCGAATCCCATTCATACTTCGTATTGTAGGAGCCGACCGTCAGACAGTTCTGAGCGTTGCCGGGTTCGCCGACTATCTCATCATCAGAGACATTAGAGGTGAAGTATGCCTTTCCCTCCGAAGGTTCGGACGGTTCGTAGATCCACATGTCGAATTCACCGCTGCCGTTGGAGGGATTGCGGTTGCTCAATGTTATACTCCAGCTGCTTCCCGATGGAGGGCTGGTTATGTATATTACGATCTCATCGTCGCCGTTTGATGGGTTGGAGGTCGCATTCCATATCGAGATCGACGATCCGCTGTTATATTGCCCGTGGGCTGCGCTTACCGGACCGATACCGGGGCCTTGAACGGTGCAGGTGTATCCATCATCGCCGTCATGCCAGATGTCGATTCTAACTTCAGAGCCCGATTCCACATAGAATGCGGTGCTTATCGAGGAGCCTGAATAGGTACCTTCGGCGTGGATATGATCTTCCATCTCATTACCGGCAGACACCACCACCATTTTACCCGTTCCGCAGAGGTTTCCTATGGCGGTCTCAAACTCGCTCGTTCCGTCGTGAGGGCCGTATTGTCTCCCGAGGCTGAGATTAACCACGACTGGTCTTCCGAGGGACTGAGCCTTTGAAATTATGTAGTTAACCCCATCTACTATATGAGTTGAGTAAAAATCGGTTTTCACTATGATCAGATCAGCGCTAGGGGCAACACCCTTGTACTTTCCGGCGGGTTCATCTCCATCGGTGTCCGACCCATCCCCGGCGGCTATGCCCGCTACATGTGTTCCATGGCCATTTGTATCCCTTTCACGAACGAAACCCATCGGTGTTCCATCTATCTCATCATCTATCTGAGATTTAGTATATTCAACGCCATAATCATATCCGCTTGGATTTGATTCACTTCCCTGTGGCGTGAGCGTTTGATCCCATATGTAAAGGATCCTACTGGTGGAATCGGCGTCATTTATGAAATCGCCATGATCCCAGTCTATTCCGGTATCAACCACTCCGACGATCACATCCCTTCCATCATACATGGACTGAACCGCATCGGCATCTACTCCGAGGAAATTCGAGCCGCTCATCGAATTGGAAGTGCTGACATCCAGAGCTGGTCTGCAGAGCATGGAGGCCTGAACATATTGCACGCCGGGCAAATCAGCTATTGCCCTTAGCTTACTTATCGGCACTTTGGCGGTCATAACCTCCCCGATAATGGTTCGAACGACTCCTCCCAGACTCTCAATGCTCGCCTTGGGAACGTTCCCTCTTATAAATACCTCGACCCCCTCCTCCGAAACCTCCGTCGGTCGAATGATCGAGCCGGCTCTGCTTTGCGCTATGTCTTGAAGGATCGGAGAGAGTTTATCAACGGATGCCTCAGCCGAAAAGGAGAGAAACACCATAGCTAAGGCCAACAAAACTGCCGTCCTTGAATGACCCTTCATTTTTTACCCTCCTGAATTTCAGATAACCATCAACAGGGCCCGCCTATCCGCTTGAACCCTCAGACGGTTATCGTTTACTGATTGTTGGGGAATTTTAAAGGAAGCTCGGATGAAAGTCAAGCAACCTTTACCAAAGTCTTCTCATGAATGCGCCTTTCGGAATACGAATAAAGGCGAGAGCTTGTGGCCGTGGGGCTTAAATTTAAGACGGTCTATCGTCTATATCGCCCCTATCCCTGGGAGACATCGCCTGCCACATCTCAA
>CAZHVH010000518.1:0-2805 GCA_964535855.1 uncultured bacterium | reverse complement strand
GGGAGAGGGATGGGCTGTGGGCGATAGGGGCTTGATCCTCCACACCCTCAACGGCGGAAAACGGTGGGATGTGCTGTCCAGCGGCGAGACCATATGGGCTATGTGTGGAACGGATTCACGGATCTGGGCCGTCGGTGAAAGCGGCGCTATCCTCACCTCCGACGACGGCACACGCTGGCGAGAGGTGAAGAGCGAGATACAATCGACCCTCTTTGACGTTCACTTCATCGATGATCAAAACGGCTGGGCGGTCGGCGAAAACGGCGCCCTCATCTATACCCCGGACGGCGGTGGGAGTTGGCAGATCAAGGCAAGCGGCACACCGCTTGACCTATACGGCGTCTTCTTCATGGACAAAAGCAAGGGTTGGTGTGTCGGGGCGAGGGGAACGGTCATAGTCGCGACCTCAACCGGGGATACGTGTCGGGTGTATGGAGCCGGCGTGCCGAACGATCTGTACAGCGTCTTCTTCATGGACAAAAACAGGGGATGGGCGTGTGGATCCGGCGGCAGGATAATCCGGACGGAAAACGGGGGCGTCTCATGGAAGCTCTCCATCAGCGGCGTTACGGGGGACCTGTGGAAGGTGATCTTTATATCGCCACAGATCGGTTTCATCGTGGGAGACGATGGGATCATCCTTAGGACTGAGAACGGCGGGAGATCGTGGAAGCAGATCCCAAGCGGAGTTAAAACCACATTGAGGGACATCATCTTCCTAGATGAGAAGAGGGGTTTTATCGTGGGAGATGGCGGGATGGCCTTGAGAACGGATGACGGCGGAAAGACATGGACTAGAGAGGAAACGGGGGTGAAGATTGCCCTGCTCTCGCTCTCCCATCTCGGTGAGATGGTCTACGGCGCAGGTGAGTGGGGAACCATACTGAGGAGGAGATAAGGGATGTTGGGAATGGCTGATCCCTGGGTTGCGATTGCATATCTGCTTTCCATCCTGAGCACCCTGGGATGCATCGTCTACGGCATTTTGAAATGGAACGACGAATCGTGAGGTTTATCTCTCCAGCCTCACGTAGATCTGATCTGCCGTCTCACGATCAACGGCGTATTCCGTGTATCCCACCTTAAAGATGTATGAGGGGAACCGCCTGCGCAGCTCTATGGGCGTGCCCGGAAGGATCCCCATCGCCATCAACTTCTGTAGCTCTCTGGAGTTTCTCGCCTGAAGGTATGCGATCTTCCCCTTCTGCCCTGGTTTCAGATCGGTCAATGCTGAGACCACCCTTTCGCCTGTTTCCCTTGCCCTCAGACAACACTCTCCGGGAGGAATAGGCTTTCCATGGGGACAGAACTTAGGGTGTCCCAGAAGCGTACATATGCTTTCGTCGATCCCCTCATAGAGCAGATGTTCGAACTTACAAGCCCTGTCCTCCAAGATCTGCGAGCCGGTTTCCAGCACGTCGTAGAGGAGTCTTTCGGCGAGTCTGTGACGTCTTATGGCGTTCCTGGCCTCCTCATGCCCTCTTGGCGTTAGTGTCAACCGATCGTCCCTCAGGGCCAACATCTCCTTATCGATCAGCTCTTTGATCGCTCCGTCATCAGGCGAGATCCCTATCTGATCAGGTGTGACGGTTTCATTTCCTCTCTCTTCCACCTCGATCCATATCTTTTCCAGTATCTCCTGAGCTTGATTGCTTATCTCCATCGCGCAATCTCCTCAGCCATCTGGTTATAAACCCCTCCCCCTCCTTGAGCGTCTCGTAGCCACAGTTAGGGCATTTCACCAGCCTACAGTTTCTGCCGAAGGGGCAGCTCCGACAGGCTGGGTTGTTTCTTTCGTCAAATTCAAAGCCGCAGAACGGACATTTCATCCGAAATTCACCGCCTTAAGGACCAGATTTGTCAGGAAACCTACGAGAAAGGAGAACGGGATTATGAAACCCACCACCGAGAGGGTGACCTTCCACCCGCGCTCCTTGCGCATCACGAGAAACTGAGCTATGCAGGGCACGAAAAGCGTCAATGTGACGGCGGCCACCACCAACTGAGCGTCGCCGAGAAGCCCCGTCTTCTGTATATCGTAGAGCCCCGCTGCTCCATAATCCCGCCTGAAGAATCCGTATAGGAAAGCCCTCGCCGTCTCGGCGGGCAATCCTATGGCCTGAACAGGATAGCTCGTTAATTTAACGAGCAGGTCGAAGATCTTTGTTATCCTTCCGATCCATATGAGGAAGCTAGCCAGGATGAACATCGGCAGAACCTCGATGAAATACCATTGCATCCGGGCCATGGTCTTACTCAGCACGTTCGAGATCTTGGGCAATCTAAGCGGGGGTATCTCCATATAGAAGGTTGGCCCCTCGCCCGGCATGAGCTTGGCCGCTAGATATCCGGAAAGCAGAAATATCCCAAGCACGATCGCCCCCCATATCAGAAAGGCGGGCAATCTCCCCGAAAAGAGGCCCGTTATCACGCCATATTGAGCTGAACATGGGATGGCTAAAGCCAACAGGAAGGTCGCTATTATCCTCTCACGCCGCGTCTCGAGGATTCTGGTCACGATCGTGGCCATGGTATCACATCCCAACCCCAAAACTATCGGTATAACCGCCCTGCCATTGAGGCCTATCCTTTTGAAGAGCCGATCGACTAACATCGCCAGCCTGGGGAAATACCCCGAATCCTCCATGACCGAAAAGACCAGGAAGAAGATCCCGACGATAGGCAGGATTATAGCCACGGCATACCGAACGCCCAGCGTGATTATGCCGTATTCATGCACAAAGAGATCCTGGAGTATGGGCCAGGGGATGATCCTCTCGAAGAAGAGCGTCACATAGGGGTTTA
>CAZHVH010000517.1:0-2807 GCA_964535855.1 uncultured bacterium | reverse complement strand
CTTGCCAGATGGCAAACACCTTGCTTGAACCCCTCCGTTTGGTTATGATTATAACGCGATGTCAACCCGAATGCGATGCACAACAGCCGCTATCCTTTTCCTTATCTCATTCCTGACCTACGCTCATCCGAAGGAGGTCACGCTCTATCGAAAGAGGGAGCAGGTCAGAATAAAGGCCAGGTATCAGCGATATACCCTGAGATCACTTCCAGTCCTGATCGGTAGCGAGCGGATTTGGATCGATACGCCTCAGGGCAGGGGGATGCTGAAGCGGAATAGAGATTACACGATAGATTATGACACGGGCGAGATCCTGTTTCTGATGCCGGTTGAAGGTGAGATGACCGCCACGGTGGAGTATGAAACCTTGCCTTTCAAACTGAGAACCATTTACTCGCTCGACATTTTCAGGTCCAAGGGTGAGATCACAAAGGTCGAGCCCGAATCCCCGCCCCGGCCTGAGGAGACTCGGCCGTTTGTGATGAAACCCGGAGGGGGGTTGGAGGTGAGCGGGACGAAAACCCTTGGCATCTCCTTCGGAACGGGCCGATCCCTCACTCCCACACAGTCCCTCAGGGTGAACGTCTCGGGGAATGTCGGCCCCGATATTCAGGTGACGGCGATGTTGACGGATCAGGATCTTCCGATACAGCCGGAGGGGACATCGGAGGAGATACAGGATCTGGATAGGGTTCTCATCTCGATCGTCGGCCCCTTTTTCTCGGCCACCTTGGGGGATTACCAGGCGGGATTTGAGGGGAGCGAACTTGTGTTCACGCCGAAGTGGCTCCAGGGCGCCCAGTTGAAATTGAACCGCGGCGGATATCAGCTTACGATGTTGGGGGCCGCATCAAGGGGAAAATCGGGCTCTATGACCGTGCGAGGCGTCGAGGGACGGAACCACTACAGGATCACAGCCGACGGAAGATATGTGGTCGTCATAGCCGGCAGCGAAACCGTGTGGTTGAACGGAAGGAGGATGAAGCGCGGCGAGGAGAACGATTATGTGATAAGGGATTACGGCGATCCGGTTATAGAGTTCACTCCGAGACATCTCATAACCTCCAACGACGTCATCAGGGTCGATTTCGAATACATAGATGAGGAATCGCCCTATAAGCAGGAGGTCTACGGCTTGGGCGGCAGGATGAACCTCTCAAACGGCTTCATTCAGGCCGATTATGCCATCCAGTTCGACGACAAGTCCAACCCGTTTGAGCCCCTCCCCAAAGAGGATCTGGAGCTTCTAAGGAGAGATATCAGGGTGAACGGTGAGGGTAGGGAGCTGATACCGCCGGCAAGGCATTCCGTATGGGGTATGTCCGCCGGGGGGGACTGGATCGGCGGAACGTCGTTCGATCTTGAGATGGCCTTAAGCTCTCTGGACGATAACACCTTCTCCGCCTTGAATCCGATAAGACGGGGCATGGCCTGGAGGGGAGCTCTGAGCTCCGACAGGGAGAGGTTTAAGCTCAACCTCTCCGCTCGCAGGATCGATGCCGACTTCTTCCAGATAGGCGCCACTCCTCAGAGCAGACTTCGCTCAGAGTATGAAAGCGAATATCAGACCGAGAGATTCAGCGACGTTCTGATCGGAGGGATTTGGAAGCCCTCTGTTCCCCCGACAGAAGGGAGATATGAACTACAACTATCGGTTACTCCGATCAAATCGCTGCAGATGGAGACTGAGCTGAGCAGGTCGATGGAGGATTATCCCGATGATCTGGATATGGACTCGAGCAGGATCACCTGGGTGCAGTCCCTGAGATACTCACATCCCTCCCTGATCAACCTGGATTTCGAGCACATCTACGGCAGAAGCGACAAGATGGGAAAACCGGATTATCTGGATCGATCCGATCGGCTATCGCTTTCACGTTCGATCGGTCCGGCGAGGACAGAGGTGCGGTGGAGGAGAACGGAGGTTAAGGATCTCAACCCCGAAGAGGGTTTCGACCGAAGTCGGAGGCGATCTCAGCTCGGCGGTGAGATCTCGCTTCTGGAGGGGAGATCAATTTCATTCCGGACGAAGTTGGATCTGGAGGAGATAGAGGGCAGGAATGATGGAAGATGGATGAGGGAGTCCTCCGCCAGGACGGCGAGTCTCGAGATGAACGCAAGGGGCAGATCGCTTGATCTGCGTGGGATCATCTCCAGGAGAAGGCTTTCATCGATCTCGTCGGGCACTACAACCGTTAACCTAGCTGATATCTCGTTTAGGATGGCTCCGTTCGATCGGATCTTATCGCTCGACGCAGATTACAGGATAGACAGGCGACTCGCTCCCAGACGGCAGGAGATCTTCGTCAAAGTTCCGAAAGGGCAGGGCAACTACGTCAAGATCGACGAGTATCACTACCGCGAGGATTACATCGACGGGGAGTACATAAAGCTCATCAGAACGGTGGGCGATTTTCCCGTCGCATCGGTCGAGGCATCGATGAGGGGAAGGGTTCAGCCTCGGGGGAAATTGAGATGGCTGACGGTCGAGGTGAGCTCCAACGTGGTGGAGGAGCAGGAGGCCGGAGATCTGGCGAAATTATACACGCTGAGGAACTTACGGACGGAGAGGACGGTCTACGGCAGGGCGGTCAACAGGGTGAGATTGGAGCTCATGCCGTCCGAGAGAATGAGGTTCGGGGTCAGATGGAGCGCGACCGATTCCTTGAACAGGCGCACCAACGAGAGATCCCGATCGCTTCGAATTCGATCGTGGCGTTTCAGCGGCGACCAGAGGATCTCCAAACGGCTCTCGATCTTCCAGGAGATGGAGATATCCAAATCGAACGAACGGATCGTGGATTCGG
>CAZHVH010000516.1:0-2808 GCA_964535855.1 uncultured bacterium | reverse complement strand
CATACTGAAAGCTCGCCGGATGAGGAGATGGTATTCGTGCTTTTAAGCGGCGAATGCACCGTCTCGATCGACGGCGGGATGATCACCCGGCTCAGACGCAGAGATGTCTTTTCGGACAAACCCTCCGGAGTGTATCTGCCCTTCGGGTCCGAGCTGGATATAACCCCCCTAAGCGAGATGGAGATGGCGGTCTGTAAGGCGCCGTCGGATCTGGAGGCGCCTCCTCAGGTGATAACGCCCGAAAGGGTGAAATATCGTTCCGTCGGGGCTCACAACTGGAGGCGTGACATATACGATATCGTCGATCTGGAGATCCAGGCGCGAAGCCTGGTCGTAGGTGAGACCTTTAATCCCCCCGGCAATTGGTCGAGCGCTCCCCCACACAGGCACGATTTCGATAACCTCCCTGAGGAAAGCGATATGGAGGAGGTCTACCTCTTTAAGCTACACCCGGAGGAGGGATTCGGCCTGCAACGCATCTACACGGATGACCTTTCCCTTAACGAGGCATATGTGATAGAGAACAACTCCGTCGTTGCGATCCCACAGGGGTATCATCCGGTCGTGGCAGGGCCCGGCTATAGGCTTTACTACCTTTGGGTGCTGGCAGGGGAGAAGAGGGTTCTGGCACCCAGGGATGATCCGAAGCATGCATGGCTTAAGAGATGTGAACCTATCGTCAATGAAATCCTAGGGTAGGAGAGCAAGGAGGTCTGAGAATGGCAATTCACGTCAACGGGGCTCACGTATGGAATGCCCTTAAGGATGAGCCCGTTATAGTTATGGCGTGTAACACCAGGAATCCCCTTCCCATCCCGGGCATAATGAGGGCCGCCCAGGAGCTGGACGCCGTTGTGGCGTTCGAGCTTTCGAAGAGGGAGATATTCCTGACGAACATAGAAGGGCTGTACGAGGACGGGGATAAGGGGCTTTCGGGGATGAACCCCCAGATGTACGCGGATATAGTTAACAGGTATGCTGAGGAGTTTCCGAATCTCGTCTATTTCCTCCACGGAGATCACATCCAGATAAAGTCCGTCACCCTTTCACAGATATCTGAGGCTAAGACGCTCATAGAGCAGGAGTTGGAGGCCGGGTTCACATCCTTCGGCATAGATCCCTCTTTCGTGCCCATACCTGAAAACGCCGCTATCCTGACATGTCTGGTTATCCCGATCGTCGAGAACGGATTCGGCCTTGAGGCCGAGGTAGGTGAGATCGGCAAGGAGGAGATCACCACGGTCGATGAGGCCACCGAGTACATCGAGAGGCTCAAAGCAGCGGGGATAACGCCGAATCTGCTCGCTATAAACAACGGCAGCAAACACGGAAACTACGCCCCCGGCGAGGAGGTGCATATCAACCTCCAAAGAACTGGGGAGATATACGAGGCGACGGGCATTCCGATAGCCCAACATGGTATCACGGGAACGCCTTTACATCTCGTCGGACAGTTCGCCGACTATGGGATACGGAAGGGGAACGTCGGGACCCATTGGCAGAACATCCTCCTGGATAACGTCCCGGGTTTGAAGGAGAAATATGTGGAGTGGGCTGAGAAAAAGAAGGAGGAGCTGGGATTGGAGAAGCTCGGGATCGAATACGCGAATGCCGTCTTCCTGGAGGAGACGCTAAACCTGCCGGATGAGATCAAGAAGAAGGTGGCCGACGCCGCGTATGAATCGGCGTTGGAGTTCTTCAAAGCCTTCAGAAGCGAGGGAACGGGGAAGATCGTAAGGCAATACATAGCTAAACTTTAAGGGGGGATATCGGATGAGATACTCTATAGGGGATTACAGGTTTAACGTCGAGGAGTTCTTTCCCTGGGAGCTCTTCTCAAGGATAGTGGAAGTGAGGGTGAACTCGCCCGATGTGATCTATCAGGAGGCACAGGCTCGCAAAAGGCGTGAGACCCTGACCAGGGACGGGAAGCTCACCATTTTGGCCTGCGATCACCCGGCCCGGAACGTCACGAAATCGGGTGACGATCCGATCGCCATGGCAAACCGCCACTCGTACCTGGGCCGTATCCTCAGGGTCATCACGAGCGAGGAGTTCGACGGTGTGATGGGCACGCCCGATATCATCGAGGAGCTCTTCATAGTCAACCATCTGATCAAGGAGGCAGGCGGAGAAGGATTTCTCGACGATAAGGTGATCCTCGGCTGCATGAACAGAGGGGGATTGAGCGGGACGATATTCGAAATGGATGATCGATTCACCGCTTACTCCGCCGAGATGATCGCCGATATGAGGTTGGACGGAGCGAAGATGATGTTCAGGCTCGATCCGAACTCGCCCGATTCGGGGAAAACCATCATGTACTGCGCTCAGGCGGTAAACGAGTGTCTGGAGTATGGGCTTTACGCCTTCGTTGAGGCGCTCTGGGTCGAAAAGACGGAGGAGGGGTATAAATCGATCAAGAGGGCCGAGGAATTGGCCAAGGTCGTCGGAGTGGCTTCGGCCCTGGGGGTTTCCTCAGCCTACACCTGGCTGAAGATCCCATATTGTGAGAACTTTGAAATCGTCGCAAGGGCGACGACGCTGCCGATCCTCATGCTCGGCGGGGCATCCAGGGGAGATCCGACCCCCGTCTTGGAGGAGTTCGTCAACGGAATGAAGGCCGGACCGACCGTGAGAGGAGCTCTGGTGGGGAGAAACGTCCACCATCCCGGCGATGATGACCCTCTGGCGGTGGCCCTGGCGGTAAATGGAATCGTTCATAAGGGTTACGACCTGGATCAGGCGATCGAGTGCCTTATGGAAAACAGAGGCAGAGATATGGATCGCCTGAGAAGATATCTCTGA
>CAZHVH010000515.1:0-2813 GCA_964535855.1 uncultured bacterium | reverse complement strand
CCTCCCAGATTGGGATAGCATATCTTCAGACGATATATGTATACCCCTGAGGGCAAATCGATCCTCCAACTTATGCTACCTTCACCCCCTCGTGCAATCCGCTTGAGCTTGCAAACAGGGTTCCCCGATACGTCGAAGGCCGTCACATCGAGCCGGGCCTCATCAGGTAGGATGTAGTGAAGGTTGAGGACTTCGGAGAGGGGATTAGGATAGACGTATATCTCATCCGCGCCGGACACAACCTCGACATGCCTCAGATTGCTTCCGCCCAGGGATCTATCCTCCTCGTTCCCCATATCGTGGTCATCATCCGCGGCGAAGATACAATAGAGAAACCTCGCGCCCTTTCGCTGGGGAGGGATGGGAGCTGCCGTTTCGAAGATATCCCCCGATACCTTAACCATGGGCACTGTGTTTGAGCCGATCTCGATCTCACCATCATTATCCCACACGAGGTATACGCCTCCCTCCTGGATTCCGGACTTATCCCTGATCGAGCATCTGATCTTAAACGGGCTGCCCGCCCTGACCTTCTTGGGCCCTGATTCGAGGAAGAGGGGCGGCTCTGAGTCGTCATCCCTCGGCAATACGGCCAACTCCTCAGAGAAAAGGCTCTCGTTCCCCTGCCCATCATATGCCGATACGACGATGAAGTGGTTGATCTGGGCGATCGGGATCAACGACCAGCTCGTCGCCGAGCCGACATCCACCGTTCTCCTGTAATCCCCCGATTTAAACCCATATCTGACTTTGTATCCGGAGGCCCCCGGGACGGGAGACCACGATATGTTTATCCGATCGCCGTCAAATCCCTCAAGCCTCAACTTCCCAGGCGGAGAGGGAGCGAAGTTGTTGATCGGTATGACGTCCACCGGAGATGTGGGCGATGAGATATACTTGCCGTCGGTGCATCTCAGGATATACCAATATCTGATCCCATCCTGCAGCCCGCCATCCACATATGATCCCTCCCCTCCGGGGACCTCGGCGATCAGGTCGTATCTGCCGTTTCTGTCCGTCGATCGGTAGATCCTGTATCTCATACCGAGGGAAGATCTCACAGGATTCCATCTGAGTCTGATCTCCCCTCCTCTGTCGTTCGGGACATCCTCAGCGATGAGTCCTTCAGGCGACGGCAGGAGTCTCCTCACGCCGTAATAGAGGTTCCTTGACCCATTCAATCCATAACATTTCCATCCACCTTCCCGATTGAATTTGCCCGTTGTTTCCAGGAGATGTATTCCGCTGGCGCTGGTGATGAAGAGCACTTCGTTCAATCCGTCCCCATCGGGATCCCCCACCGCCATGAAACGGAATATGTTTTTCTCCAGGGATATCCTCCACCCGGGCACGGGAGTTCCGGTGAAGTCGAAGGCCTTGAGGCCGTAGCCCCCGTCGCCGGTCAAGATCTCATCCCTTCCGTCGCCCGTTACATCCGCTATGATCGGCTGGGTGGGATATGGGATCACCCTGATGGGATATCCGTAGACCGATCTGCCATCGTGATGGAAGGCGCAGATGTAGCCATCCCCGGCCGTTACGACGATCTCCAGATCTCCATCCTCATCTAGGTCAGCGAGCAGCGCCCCAAATGGATCGATCGGCTTGAATTCGGGTGTCTTCCAGGAGGAGAACTCCCCCTCTCCCAGTATGGTCACGCCGTCATCCTTGATCCCTACGATCTCCGCCCGTCCATCGCCGTCCAGATCGCCGATGGCAAGGGGAAGCCTAAGCTCATCTATATCCACAGGGAACCCATCGACCGGTTTACCGTCAGCTCTGAAGACATAAACCGTTCCCCTGCTCCCTTCCTCGTATCCCAATATCACCTCAACGGAGCCATCGCCGTCCAGATCGCCGACCGAGATCGAATATCCGCCATCCCCGCCGATCTTAAATCCCCATCCCCTTATCTCCTTCGGCTTATCCCCTTCATATTTAAAAACGTGTATCTCACCCCTGCGCGAGACAGCCAGCAGATCCTGAGACCCATCGCCATCGAGATCGGCAAAAGCCGGCGTGCTGCCGCCATATCTTCCCAGACGTACCGGAAACCCTTCCATCTCCCGTCCGTCATATCCGTAGACGTAAAGCAATCCGTCCGGTGAATTGAAGGCTATCTCCTTAAGCCCATCCCCGTTGATATCACCTACAGCCGGAAATGGACCTATGTAGGGATTCCACCCGGACGTCCTTCCCATGTTTATCTCTTTTCTCCACAGGAAACCCCCGTTAGAATCGAGCACGTCGATGTGAACCCTCGAATTGCTGATCTTACCGACTATAATCTCGCCCCTACCATCTCCGTCCAGATCCTCTATGATCGGCGCCATCGGCACTCCGGATGCATCCCACGCTATCGGGAAACCTTCCCTTTCAAGGGATACCTGAACCGATTTGGAAGCGACGTTATTTCGGGGATAGGCGTCATGATCGACTGGACTCGGCATGATGGCGGCGTAGATGGTCACCTCCCCGATCCCCACCGGAACCCTCCATGGGACGGTTACGGTGTAAACCTGGAAACCTCCCAGAGCAGGGATCGATCGGGTGGCGATAATCTCCCCGTCGACTCTTAGTTCGAGGGTCGATTCATATGAGGTCGATGCGCCGATGTTCCTCAGATCCACCTTGATAACGGCCTCCCGACCCTGTTTGGGATTTTCCGGGATGACGTGGATATCGTGGGACGAGATGACAAGGTCGCATTTTCCCTTCACCTTTCTCGGTGCATAGATATCCAGGGCGGGATCACCCAGCAGGTTATACAGGTCCAGATCGTCGGGCGAATCGGATATTAGGTTCATCTTCGC
>CAZHVH010000514.1:0-2814 GCA_964535855.1 uncultured bacterium | reverse complement strand
AGATGAGCAGGCGAGAGATCACGGGCAAGAGACCGCTTAACTATTCGAGGTTCCATCGAGAGCAATTGCCGCCGTGGTGTTACATGACGGATCTGGACTCGATCGAGTGGCGCGATGGTCGAGGGATCGTCGCCTTGATCGAGACGGCGGACATCCATAGCAGGTGTGACCGCAGGTGGCAGATGAACGTGATCAGGGAGCTGAGTTGGAGGGCGGATATCCCGGCCTATTTCGTCCGATACGATCAGGAATGCCGCATCTTCCTGGTCGAGCGGATAGATAGGCCGGGATTCCGGAAAGTGATGGATAGGAACCAGTACATCAAATTCATCAAGGAGCTTTAGAGGAGGTTTGAGGATGGATCGATTCCATGAGCTGGTCGGTGGGTGGATAGAGTTGGGAGCACCGGAACAGGTCGGCGTGAAAGCCGATGCGATCGCCAAAGCGCTTCTCTTTAAGGCATCCTTACTCGGCTACCCGACCAAGTTCCCTGTCTCCAACCTTGAACTCACCAGGCTGTGTGGAATCACCCAAAATGAACTGCCTCATGCAAGGAACCGGTTGACCCAGTTCACACATATGGGCGACTGGGTCTTCAGATATCACAAAGGGAAGAAAGGGAAATGTCCCGAATACGAGATCAATTACTTAAAGATTGATCGTTCCAGGCCATCAATCCTTATACAATCCCGACACCAATCCTTATACAATTCTGATTACTTAAGGATTGATCGTCCTGGACCATCAATCCTTAAGCAATCCTTACAGCAATCCTTAAGTAATCCCGACACTAATAAGGGCCAAAAAACGCGACAACCCGCCGAAAATCCAGGACAATCTATAGAAGAAGAGATAGAAGAAGACGAGATAGAGATAAGAGACGAGATCGAGGAGGATGATTGGAGCTATGTCGAAAAGCTTCTGTGTCATGCTCCCGGTTCGCCGAAGATCATGTTGTCATCTCGTGAAACCCACGCTCTGCTCGAGTTGCAACGAAAGGGAATCCCTGCCAGCTTCGCTGCTGAGGTAATCCGCCAGCGGGTTCGTGAGATGGAGACGAAAAGCGATGTGATCTACAACGCTCAGATGTATCTGATCAGGTGCATCGAGAACGCATGGGCTGAGAGAAGGAAAAGCTCTCCGGTCGTAGCCGCTCCAACTCTGCGCCAGGACGGTTGCGATCGATGTGGACGGCGCGGGGTAGAACTGGTCGAAACAAGGCGAGGCAAACTATGTGAATTTTGCAGGGAGGAGCTGGGATTATGAGCGATCTATTCGACCTGGAGGCAGAACAAAGCGTGCTGGGCTCGATACTCGAAGATGATCAGTATCTCCCCGCGGTCGCAGATATCCTGGGTGAGAACGAGAAGGTCTTCTATACCGTGGAACATCAGGTAATCTACAGGGCGATGTTAGATCTGGCAAGGGAAGGAGAAAAGATCGACCCTGTAACCGTTGCATCACAGCTCAAGAACACGGGTAGGGAGAACCTCCTGAAAAGCGGCTTGGTGTATCTGCATGATCTGAGGATGAGCGTTCCCACTGCTACTAATGCGCCCGTATACGCCCGTCGTGTGCGAGAGATGTGGGTTCGGAGAGACATAATCTCCGTCGCACGTGAGATGGCCGAACAGGCAAGGGACATGGACTGTTCCGTCGAGGAGATACTGGCGAGGTTCGGACAACGGCTCTTGCAATCTCTGGATCAGGGCGATTTATCCGTCTCAGATCTGGCCGATCGGTTGATGGAGGAGTTCGTCAGGAGGTCAATGGGTGGAGAAGTCGGTCTCGCCACAGGATTTCCGAGTATCGATGAGCTTCTCTGCGGTCTGCGTCCGGGAAACTATATGATCCTCGGCGGGAGACCCTCCAATGGCAAGTCGGCCCTGGCATTGACCATCACCTATCACGTGCTTCAATCCGGCAAACCGGTGCTTTTCTTTAGCCTGGAGATGTCCAAAGAGGAGGTGATGGAGAGGCTGTATTCGATTGCCTCATGTGTGCCTCTGAATCAGATCAGGACGGGTGCGCTCAACAAGGATGATTTCGCTCGGCTTGAGGAGGCTCGCAGAAGGATCAAAGATCTTCCGCTATACCTGGAGGATGCGCGGTATTCTGACTTTTTCAAACTGGCAAACAAGGTGAGAGGAGTAAGGATGGAGAGGCCAGATCTGGCATTGGTGGTGATCGATTACTTTCAGCTTCTGAGCAAGAGCGGGAATCGCGAAAGCAGGTATGTTGAGCTGACGGAGATATCGAGGGAGTTGAAGCTGCTTGCGAGTGATGTCAAGGTGCCCTTCCTTGTCCTATCACAGCTATCCCGTGAGATCGAAAAACGTGCGGACCCGATCCCGAAGCTTTCAGACCTTCGAGAGACCGGCGGTCAGGAGCAAGATGCTGATATCATCGCTTTCCTGGCCTTGAACAGGGCGACATATCCGGATTCGCCGGATAAAGATCCGAATCAGGCCGTTTTCTATGTTCGGAAGAATCGGAACGGTCGGACCGGCAGTATCTACCTTCGGTTTATCCCGTCTGAGGTGAAATTTAAGGAGGAACGGACATGAGAATCAGGGAAGTGATGAGGAGAATCAGGATGAGGATAGATCCAAGGGTGAAGTCTCAGATGAGGAGACCATTGATAGCCTTATACAGAGATGCTGCCCAGGGGCTGATCGATAGGAATCTGGTGGAGAGTATCGCTCAAAGGCGATATGATGAGCTGGAAGGTGAGGAGATGAGCGATGTCCGAATCAACTGAGACGCTCAAAAAGAAGGTCGAAAGGATAACGCGTGAGATCGAGGAAAACCTCC
>CAZHVH010000513.1:0-2820 GCA_964535855.1 uncultured bacterium | reverse complement strand
GTTCCTCGTTCCTTCTTTGACACACTTTCGGTCAACTGCTGAGGGGCTTCCTCGATCAATCTCAGAATCCTTTTATAGCACAAAATGAAATAAAGATCAAGCGCGGGTCCTCACGAGGATACATGGGGATTTGGCAGCGAGGTATTCCCATACGAATATTCAGCCTGCGCATTTAACTTGACCCTAAATTGAGCGGGGTGTAAAATTGAGCGAGAGGCTCAGGATGGAGGTTGATTATGAAGAACATAGATCCTTCCACAGGAAGGAGGTTTGTCAATCCGGTCGAGGTATTCGCCGATGAGGTTCTGGAACGGTGTCGCGACCGATATGGGAGATATGAGACGCCCCTTCTGACGGATGCGATCGATCTGAAATCGGGTGAGCCGCGCAGATGGGAGGGGCACATCCTCTCGAATCTGGCCTGTCAACAGAACTTCCTCCGAGTCCTCGACGGGTTGAGCGATATAACAGGGAAAAATCGGTATCGGGATCGGGCCCGGGAATGGATCGCCTATGCCCTCAAGAAACTACAGGACCCCGCCAGCGGTATGTTATACTGGGGCGGCCATACGACATACGATCTGCTGGAGGATAGGCCGCTCATCGGGAACCACGAGCTGAAATGCGTCTATCCCTATTATCCATTCCTCTATCAGGTCGATCCGGAGGCGACCAGATGGCTCATCGAGGGCTTTTGGAACCGACATGTGAGGGATTGGTCCACACTGCTTTTTAACCGTCATGGCGAATACGCCCCGTGGGATAGGAACGCTCCCTGGGATCACGAATACAGAGGAGGATCGCTTCCGATCATAGATAACGCCTGTCTCTCCTTCATCAACACGGGAAGCGATCTCATTTACTCGGCGACCATGCTGTTTAAACTGAGCGGCGATGAAAGACCGCTCATCTGGGCGAAGCGCCTAATGGGCCGATATGATGAGATCCGTAACGAGAGGACGGGCCTCGGCGGATATCAGTTCAACCATAGGGAACCCTGTCGCGTCCGAATCTCCTTCAAAAAACCCCTATCGGATCGACAGGACGTCAACGAAACGACGGTCATCACGAACGGCGTGATCCAGACGCGCTATGGGCGGGTGGCGATCACACTGCTGAACCTATTCGAGGAGCTGGGGAACTCAGAGGGTAAGGAGCTCCTTGAGTTCGTCCTTGAGGATCTAACCGCCCTCGGCAAGCACTCCTATGATCCTTCCGATCACAGCTTCCACCCCGTTCTCGCCGATGGTATGAGGCTTTCACCCTCCGATTGCATGGAGGGTGTGGGGTATTGCAGTCCGAGGAAGCTCCAGAAGGTGCGCGCCAACGGTCTGATGTTCCTCGCCTATGCGAAGGCATATCGCCTCACCGGCGATCCATTTCTGCGCGAGATGGTTGGCAGCCTAGCACAAGGTATGGGATGGGGCGATATCCTCGATGAGACCATCGATCGGGTTTGTCTCACCGATATGGGCCTGCAAAATGATATCTGTGCCATCTTCGGTCTGCTTGAGCTACATCGGGCCACAGATGAGGGGAGATTTCTGAACATGGCGGCGGATATGGTCGAGGAGCTTGCGCGGAGACATCTCGTGGACGGATTTTTCACGACCGGCGAGGAAGGCAGGGACGGATGTACACATATCAACGGCGCCCTGCCGCTGGCGCTTCTCCATCTGGCGAATGGGATCGAGGAGGCAGGCGCTGATATCCCCGCCTTTTATCCGGGCTCGACCAGCTTCGACCCCAAGGTGATCATAGCACGGCGTAGAAGAGATAAGGAGGGTAGGAGATGAACGGGGTGATCGTCGAGCAGCTTACGCATCCTCCCTTCGGGCACACCGTGATCTATCCGGAGGCTCCCGTCTTCACGCCCGACTCGAGGAGGTTCATCCTGGCAGAGCTCAATCCCGATCGGGGTAGACAGTTCTGCCTTTACGACTTCGATGCGCGGGAGCTTATAACCCTGACGGGGGAGAAGGGCGCTACGGCGCCGTCGGTGTCGCCCGATGGGAGATGGATGTACTACCTCGTCGAGGAGGGGGACAGGCTCGTTTTAAAAAGGGTCTCCCTCGAGACCTTCTCCGATGAGAGGCTGCTTGAGGCGGAACGCAGGGGAAGGGTTTATCCGCTTTCGACGATATCCGCCGACGGGAGGAGACTCGTTACCACGATGCGCACCGGAGAGCGGGAATGGAGCATATTGAGATTCAATCTCGACGAGCCCTCGGTGAAGATCGTCTTCAGGCACAGTGAGATTCCGAACGCTCACCCACAATACCACCGCGGCGGGAGGTATGACCTGCTTATACAGGAAAACACGGGGCACCGGATGGATGAAAGGGGCAAATTCGTCAGGCTCACCGATGAACTCGGCGCGACGATGTTCATAATAGGTGACGATGGATCGAACCTGAGAAGGCTCAGGATAGGCCGCGATGGTAAGGTGCGCGTGCAGGGACATCAATGCTGGTTGGGGGTGAGCGATGAGGTGATAGCCACCCTATCGACAAAGTCGGGGCATCCGGTCGTCAGGATAAAGGCGGGCGATCCGGAGTATAGGTTGATCTCGGATAAGGCGCACTTTTGGCACGTCCATTCGAGTCTGGATGGGCGATGGTTCATCTGCGATATAATCGGGAGCGGCGAGATCGTCGTGGGCTCGGTCGAGACGGGTGAGCATAAGGTGATATGTCGCTCGGAGGCGTCATGCGGTGCACCGCAGCACACCCATCCTCATCCGGCGATCAGCCCCGATAGACGCAGGGTGATTTTCAACTCGGATAAAACCGGAATCCCTCAGGTCTACGTCGCCTTTCT
>CAZHVH010000512.1:0-2831 GCA_964535855.1 uncultured bacterium | reverse complement strand
CTCTAGCCACCTGAGCTACCCGCCCACCTAAGGCATATCTAGTATACAGTTAATCAGAAATTTTGTCAAGATTAGCATTGATGTCCACATGCAGGGACTTGACAGGATTTTTCCCCTTCTGTTATACTTAAACCCAAACGCATATCCCACCAGAAAGGGGGGAAAATGGTGTCTTCGAAAGTCGTCGAATATCCTGCCGTCTGGATAGCCGGAGCAAGTTGCTCAGGTTGTTCGATATCCCTCCTTAACGCCGTGAGTCCCTCGATTAAAAACCTCCTGATCGATCCTGTAATTCCGGGAAAACACGTTAACCTGCGGTTTCACGCCACGATTATGGCAGGTCAGGGTGAGCCGACATTGAAGGTGGTCAAGGATACAGCCGCTCAAAGGGCCGAGGAGTATCTGCTGCTTGTGGAGGGAGCGATACCTACGGCTGAGGATGGACTTTACTGCACTATCGGTGAGCTGGAAGGTGAAGAGCTGACCGTAAGGGAAGCGGTGAGCGAGCTCGCTAGATCCGCTTTGGCCATCATTAGCGTGGGAACCTGTGCTTCTTTCGGCGGAATACCCTCAGGGTCGCCCAACCCATCGGAGGCGAAGTCGGTGAGGGAGGTGCTGGAGGAGAAGGGGATCTCAAAGCCGGTGATCAACGTCCCGGGTTGTCCACCCCATCCCGATTGGTTAGTGGGCACGATAGCGATGGTGCTTCTCAACGGCCTGCCATCGCCCGATGATCTGGATGGAGCTCTCCGGCCCAAGGCCTTTTACGGCAAGCTGATCCACGACAATTGCCCGCGCAGGGCCTATTTCGATTCCGGTCAGTTCGCAAAGTATACCGGTGAGCCGGGATGTCTATATGAGCTGGGATGTAAGGGACCTGTCACCTACGCCGATTGTCCTCTGAGATTATGGAACAACGGCGTTAACTGGTGTGTGGGCGCGGGCTCGCCGTGTATAGGCTGCGTGGAGCCGGGTTTCCCGGATAAACTCCAACCTATGTTTAAAAAGCTGGATGAAACCGCTCTCGAAAGGTTTAAAATCAGCGTCCGTTAACCTTCCCAAAGCTTGAAATGGAGGAGTAAAGATGAGCGCTAAGATAACGATCGACCCCGTTACCAGGATCGAGGGTCATCTGAGGGTGGAAGCGATCGTGGAGGACGGGGTGGTGAAGGAGGCTAGGTGTTCCGGGACTCTCTTCAGGGGTTTCGAGATCTTCCTCAAGGGGAGGGAACCGAGGGATGCCCAGAGAATCACCCAGCGCGTCTGCGGGGTCTGCCCAACCGCTCACGCCATGGCCTCCGCCCTGAATCTGGACAGCGCCTTCGGCATAGCTGACAAGGTCCCTCCTAACGGCAGGATCATCCGCAATTTGATTCTCGGCTCCAACTATCTCCAGTCCCATATCCTCCACTTCTATCATCTGGCCGCCCTGGATTACGTGGATGTGACCGCCATGGCCGATTACGAGGGCGAAGATCCGGAGATGAGATCGGTTAAGGAGTTCGTCTTGAGGGGGGAGCTATCTCCCTTCGTGCCCAGGTACGAGGGGGATTACCGGTTCGAGGGGAAGACGAACCAGGAGCTGGTCCGACATTATCTGATCGCCCTGGAGATGCGGCGTCTGGCGCAGGAGATGTTAGCGGTTTTCGGGGGTAAAATGCCCCATAACGCCGCCATAGTCCCAGGCGGGGTTACGGAACATCCCAGTGTGGATAAGATCGCCGGATTCCTCTGGAGACTGAACAGGATCCGTGATTTCATAGACTCCATCTATATCCCAGATATAATCGCCGTCGCAAAGGCTTATCCTGATTATCTCCAGATAGGGGACGGTCCCGGAAATTATCTCTCATACGGCGTTTTCGACCTGGAGGATGAAAATCCGGACTATGCCACGAGGGAGAGGCTTCACGCTCAGGGGGCACTGGAAGGGATGGAGAGTCTGAAGGGTCTTGACGTCAATTCGATCACCGAGAGCGTCAAGCATTCCTGGTTCGAAGGGGGAGGTGCTGCTCATCCATCCGAAGAGGAGACGAATCCCAACAGGAGAAAGGAAGAGGGATATAGCTGGATAAAGTCCCCGAGATACGATGGGAAGGTATACGAGGTAGGGCCTCTGGCCAGGATGTTGGTCTCATACCACGCTGGAAGGAAACAGGTCAAGAGGATGGTGGACGATCTGTTGGACGAGCTTAAGGCAGAGCCGACCGCTTTGAACTCAACGCTGGGTAGGCATGCCGCCAGAGCCCTCGAAGCCAAACTTGTGGCCGATAGCATGGCTGAATGGGTTTTACAGCTCAAGCCCGATGATCCGGTCTGCGCCCCATATGAGGTGCCGCAGGAGGCCGAAGGGATGGGGATCGTGGGTGCTCCAAGAGGAGCGCTGGGACACTGGATCAGGATCAAGGAGGGTAAAATCGAAAGCTACCAGCTCGTGGTTCCCACTACCTGGAACGCCTCGCCCAGAGATCATCTGGATCAACCCGGCCCGATGGAACAGGCGCTTATGGGAACGAAAGTCAGAGATCCGGAGAATCCCTATGAGCTGGTGCGTATCGTTCGATCCTTTGATCCTTGTCTCGCCTGCGCTGTCCATACCTTGAATGCCAGGGGTAAAAAATTGGCTGTGGTGAGGGTCGTCTGAGACCGATGAAAAGGATAGCCGTCGTCGGCGTGGGAAACATCCTGATGGGTGATGAGGGGATCGGAGTCAAAGTGGTGGAGGAGCTCCGAAAGGAGAGGCTGCCGGAGGGAGTCGAACTCTTCGACGGCGGCACCGCCTTTCATGTCCTGGTGGACGATCTGATCGATTTCGACAAACTGATCATCGT
>CAZHVH010000511.1:0-2841 GCA_964535855.1 uncultured bacterium | reverse complement strand
CCTATGGGTATAAAAAGCCGCCTGCGAATTCCAGATACAGGAGGCTGATGGATACCGGAACCAGCCTGTCGGAATACAGGAAATCCATCATATTCTCCAGGACAGATGTAGCGGAGAGGACAAGGAGGATGCCCGATTTGGCCCTATCGAGCGTCGTGGCCGTGCTGATCGTGATGGGCCTTGTTATGGTTTATAGCTCCAGCTCCTTCTCAGCATTCATGTTATACGGCGATGATATGCTCTTCATGAAGAGACAGCTTCTGGCGGCGGTGGCAGGTGTGATAGGACTGGTCATCGCCTATATGATACCTTACAAGTTTTATCAGGGGAAGTATTGGTATTTCCTCGGCGCCGCCCTTGTGATGTTGGTGGCCGTTTTCACCCCTTTGGGGCTCCCGGCCAGATCTACCTCCGGCAGGGTGTTCCACAGATCGCTTAATCTGGGATTCATGACCTTTCAACCCGTGGAGTTTGTCAAGCTCGTGTTGGTGATCTATATGGCCGATTTTCTGAGTCGAAAGACTCCTGAGATAAGAAGGCTGAGCAGAGGTGTCCTGCCGAGTCTTCTAATCCTCCTGGTTTTCTTCGCCCTGATCTATCTTCAGCCTGATTTGAGTTCGGCCGCTTTTCTGGGATTGGTGGTCTTCACGATGCTCTTCATCGGTGGAGCAAGGGTGTCACAGATCGCACTCTTCGGGCTGATCTCCGGCGCTTTGATTTACTTCGCCATAAAGAATGACCCCTATAAGCTGAGCAGGATTAAGGACTTTACCGATCAACTCTTTAACCTGACGGGCAACTATCACATCATGAGGTCATTTGAGGCTATAGGCCGGGGAGGGATAACCGGAGTTGGGTTTGGCGAGGGGATCTACAAGATGTTTTTTCTGCCGATGGCACACACGGACTTTATATTTTCTATCATCGGCGAGGAGCTAGGCGCCCTTGGCATGATAAGCCTGATAATCCTCTACATGATCCTGATATGGCGTGGGATATCGATCGCATCGAAGGCTCCCGATCTTTTCGGCGGCATGCTGGCCATAGGTATAACCTGTATCTTCGCATATCAGATCCTGATGAACATGGGAGTCGCTCTGGGCCTGTTTCCCATAACCGGGGTGACGCTCCCGTTCATAAGCAAAGGGGGGTCCTCCCTGATGATCAGCATGATTATGGTCGGGATTCTCCTGAATATCTCCAAGGAGGGGGAGGTATGAGACTTCTGGTGGCTGCCGGCGGGACAGGAGGTCACATCTTCCCAGCCATCGCCGTGGTCGAGGAGTTGAAGAGGAGAGATCCCAGTTCAAAGGTGCTCTTCGTGGGAAGCAGAAATAGGATGGAGGTCAAAATCATCCCGGCCATGGGATTCGATTTCAGGGTTATACACGCGGCCGCCCTGCCGAGGAGGATATCCCCCCATCTCTTCATCGCTGGAAGGGAGCTGACGTTCGGGGTGATCCAGGCCATAGGAGTTGTGAGATCGTTTGAGCCGGAATCGATATTTATCACAGGGGGATACGTCTGCGCGCCTGTGGCCTTTGCAGGGATTGTGACGGGCGTTCCTCTTTTCGTTCAGGAACAGAACGCCGTGCCAGGGCTGACGAACAGAGCTGTAGGCCGATGGGCAAGAAAGGTATTCCTTGGATTTGAGGAGGCCACCGAGTGGTTCGATCGTGCAAAGGTTGAAGTCACCGGCAACCCGATCCGCTTCCGAGATCCACCTCCGCGACATGTTGCCGCCAAGCGGATCGGCCTCGATCCGGATATGAAAACCCTCTTCGTAATGGGAGGAAGCCAAGGCGCATCGGCGATAAACGAGGCTATGATCAAAGCCCTTCCTCTCTTAGATGATATCGCCGATGAGCTTCAGATCGTCCATCAGACGGGGAGGCTGGATTACGATATGGTGCAGGATGCATATAGGCGATCCCGGATCAGACACCTGGTGAAGCCGTTCTTCGACGAGATACATCTGGTCTACTCGGCTGCTGATCTGATGCTTTGCAGGGCGGGCGGGATGACGATAGCCGAGATCACGGCATTTGGTCTGCCCGCTATCCTGGTGCCGTTCGCAAGGGCGACCAACGACCATCAAAGGCTTAATGCCCTGTCGCTCGAACGTAAGGGGGCCGCAACCGTGATCCCGGAAAAGGAGATATCGCCCGAAAGGCTGGCTAGGGAGATAAAGAGGATCATCCTGGATGAGCCGAGGTTATCCGACATGTCTCGGGCGAGCAGATCACTTGGCAATCCCAACGCTGCCGGGATGATCCTCGACTCGATGCTGAGGAACCTTCGGGGGTGAGATGTTGTTCGGCAAAACGAGACATATACATCTGGTGGGCATAGGTGGTTCAGGGATGAGCGGGATAGCTGAGATACTGGTCAGCCAAGGGTTCACCGTGACCGGATCGGATATAAGGGAGTCCGATACGATAAAACGGCTCAGAGGACTGGGCTGTAAGGTGAGCATAGGACATAGTGGGGAGAACGTCCACGGCGCGGACGTTGTGGTGGTCTCATCGGCCATACCGGAGGATAACCCTGAGGTGCAGGAGGCCAGGAGGCTTAAAATCCCCGTCATACCGCGTGCCGAGATGTTAGCGGAGCTGATGAGGATGAAATTCAGCATAGCCATCGGAGGCACTCACGGCAAGACCACCACCACGGCAATGATCGCGTCCGTCCTGGAGGTGGGCGGGTTAGATCCGACGGTGATAGATGGCGGGAAACTCGTAAGTTTGGGTACAGGCGCCAGGGTTGGTAACAGCTATTTCATGGTAGTGGAGGCGGATGAGGCCTATGGATCGATAAAAAGGGTGTCACCCACAATCGCCG
>CAZHVH010000510.1:0-2850 GCA_964535855.1 uncultured bacterium | reverse complement strand
AGTCAAATTTCATGGCATCGCCGGAGGCTAATAAGTCCCTCAGAAGTGTTACCATGATTGTGAACCGCTTTTTAATTATAGAGATGGTTCATCCTGTCGGGAAATTATCGCAACACAACCCTCTCGATTTCAAAGCGATCAGCAATCAGCTTTCAGCAGTCAGCTTTTTCGTAATTAGCCGATAGCTGAAAGCTAAAGGACCTCACACCACTGTTGCGTTACTTGCGTTTATTGCGTTGAGCGTATAACGCAACGAACGCAATAACGCACAACGCAACGAACGCAATAATGTTACCATAATTGGGAACCATCCCTAATTATATAACATCTAGGGGGGAAAGTCAAAAAATTGACCTGAGCTTCTTCTTTTTCACCCTTTTTTATCAACAAGCCGGGGCCTTGGCTTTCGCTTTGAGGTGTAGAGAGAGAGAGCTGTTCTTGCCTCGGATATCCTTCTCAGCTCCTTTTTATTCTCCAACCATTTCTGATGCACCAGCCTCTTATTCTCCCTCCCGAGGCAGATTATCTCCTCCATCACCTCTCTTATCTCATCAACCGAATTCAGTTGAGGGGGGAAGGATATCCCTTTAATAAGCTTCTCCTTCTCAAGAAGGATCGAACCTAAGGTCTGGAAATCCTCCTTTTGGATTGCAGACCTCTCTTCTTTCGTCAGATCAAGCATTCTCTTAAGCTTGCACAGCAACTCCACCCGTCTCACGTTTAACTATCTCCTCCCAGGCCTCCTTTAGGCTGCTGAGAAGGTTTACCACCTCATCAATGGGCTTCGCCTGTTTCCTGATCACCGAATCGTTCAGCCTTCTCAGCATATAGGCGTAAAGGCTATATAAGGATTTGGCTATCTCATCCACATCCAGGTTTAAAGCGCACATAAGCTCGGCAATGGCGTTCTGGGCCTTGAGGAGAGAGTTGTTCGCCTCCTCCAGATTCCCTTCGGACAGCTTAAGCCTGGCCTTTTTCAGTGAGCTGATGGCGATGTCGTACACCATCAAGATAAGCTCCCCAGGCGTGGCGGTCTCAACCTGTATCTGACGATATTGGTCTATCATTTATCCTCACCTCCTCTTAGGATTGAGAGGTAGTGTTTCCCCCTGTTCCCCAGTATCTACTCAAGCTTGATATCTGTTGGGTCAGCCAGGTGTTTTGCGCCTGCATCTGGGATAGGAAGACCTCAAGCATCACAAATTGCTCTCTGAGCTTCTCCTCGCGGATTTGAAGCCTCCTCTCCATGGATTCTATCATCTCCTCGAGGTCGTCGATCGTCTCCTGGATGCCCTCCTTTCTTGAAGCTATAATCCCGGAGTATGGGTCCGTGAAAGAGTCGAGTTTATCGTAAAGCTGGGAGGCCATCTCGAGGAAGAACTCCTCAACGTCCGCAAGCTTGGTATTGAGGGCGTCGTTGAGCTTCGTCTCATCAATAGTAAGGGTTCCATCTGAGATGTCGGTGGTGATCCCTATCTGTGAGAGGGCCGAGATATCGCCGGAAAGCCCTTCGATCCTGCCTATCACGATATCCCTTATGCTCGATCTGACGAGACGAAGCGTGGAATCCCCCATCAGAACTCCCTGGGAGCTTTCGTTATAGCTAAACTGATCGTTGATATACGACATCAAGTCGTTATAGGAGTTCACGAACTCCTCTATCGAGTTTCTCACGCTTTGGATGTCGTTGGTCACGGTTATATCCGCCGATCCTGCTTTATTGAGATATAACGTCATCCCCTCGATCAGGTCTGAGATGGTGTTTGAGCTTCTCGTGGCGCTTATGCCGTCAACCGTTAGAGAGGCATCCTGTGCAGCCTGAAGCTCGTTCTTTATCACGCCGTTTACGAACCCCAGTGTCTCGAGGATGTTATTGCTGTCCGTATATGTGTTCGTCCCTGTGAGCTCTATCCTATACATCGTCGTGCCGTCCACTGTTGTGGAGGTTACCGACGCGGTTGTCCCGGCGTCGGCGTTGTTTATGGCGGTCGCTATGTCCTGAAGGGAGTCGGTCGAGAGATCAATTGATACATTCACCCCGTTTATCTGGACGGTTCCGCTCAATCCTGAGGAAAGCCCAAGTAAGGTCCCAACGGAGGTCGTATCGCTTGTAAATTGGTCAGAGTAATCCTGCGTGGTCTCGGACGAACTCAATAGCCCCAGGCTCTGGAGGATGTTCGACGTGTTTGCGTCAACGAGGTCAATGGAATTTGAGACCCCTGTATCCTGGCTTGTCAGTATGAGATAATGTTCTGTACTTGAGACGTCCAGGATCGTCGCCGTCACATCTGCATCTGCTGAATTTATCCTGTTCTTGATGGTGGCGAGGGAGTCGTTCGCATCGAGTGTTATGAGCTTCCCGTTTATGATGATATCTCCGGAAAGGTTAAGGGCCGTGGTGGTATCCGAAAAGGAATCGGATCTTATCTTGTGGGCGGAAGCCAAATTGGATACGCTTATCGAGTAGGTCCCTATGCTGGCTGCAGCAGTCGCCGTAGCGGTGACGACCGTCTCATCGCTTGAGCTTGCGGTATGAGCATGAAAGGTGCTCGCCGTCTTTAGAGAATCGGCCTGGGTCTTTAAGGAGAAGAGCTTTGTGTTAACGGTGCTGAACGCTTCAAGCCGGCTTTCATAGTCGGACTTCCTCGTTTCAAGCAGGGTTACAGGTCTCCGCTCTATCTGCATGAGCTGGCTTATGATGTTCTCCCAATCCAGACCTGAACCGAGTCCGCTGACCGAAATATACGAACTCATCTTACGCCTCCTGTCTGCCCCGGGTTCGCCCATATTATCATCGCTCATATTATCGCTGAGTGTAGCGGAGATTTTTAAAGCTACTGTCCGCAGTCG
>CAZHVH010000509.1:0-2872 GCA_964535855.1 uncultured bacterium | reverse complement strand
TATGAGTATCATCTCTCCTCCGGTATCTCGTTTCCCTTTGAGACGCCTGCGCTCTCGAAGGTGGCCATCTCGTTGGCCATCTTAACGGCAGCGTCTATGGATCGAAAGGGCCAACCAAGTTGAAAGCCCTATAGTCCCATTTACCCCGTTCAAAAGCTTGACATGTGGTGATAGTTAAGTATACTATACTTCTGCAAAAATCTAAACAGCGGAGAAGCAAAGCTGACTGCTGATAGCTTCTGGACAGGGAGAGGAGGATGGGTTATTCCCCAATAAGATCTCCCAAAAATGGGTGCACTTCAGGAATTACCAAGAAGTAAGGTGATCAGTATGCCCAAGCTGTCGAAGAAGGGACAGGTCACTATACCCAAAAAGATAAGGGATATCCTGGGACTCAAAAGGGGTGACACGGTTGAGTTTATCCTTCAAGACGGAAATTGTATTCTGAGGAAGAAAAAAGTTGTCAGCCTCGATAAATGGATAGGGGCTTTAGGTGAAGGGAAAACTGATGAGATCATCAAGGAGATGAGAGGAAGGTAGAAATTGACCACAGCGGTGGACACGAACGTCTTTCTGGATATTCTTCTCGCCGATAGAAGGTTCGTCGATAGATCGAGGGAGAACCTGATAAGGGCTGGGGAGGAAGGGAGGCTGATCATATGCGAGGTCGTGATGGTGGAACTCTCATCCGTATTCTTCAGAGGAGGGGGGAAGGTGACATCCTCTCCTTTCTCTCTGATATCGGGGTAGAGCTTGTCCCATCAAGTGTTGAGTCGCTCTTCAGAGCCGCTGAAGCCTGGAATCTGTATATATCAAGGAGGGGGAGGAACATCATCTGTCCTGAGTGCGGAAGGAGCTTTGATGTTAGATGTCCTGACTGCGGAAGGATGGTCGTCTGGAGGCAACATATAGTAACGGATTTTCTGATAGGAGCTCATGCTCTCTTACATGCTGATAGGCTCCTCACGAGGGATAGAGGATATTACGGCTCCTACTTCCCCGAACTTCAGGTTATGTATTGAGCCGGTTTCCCGGGTGATAGGTAGTAGATATCATCTCTCCTCCGGTATCTCGTTTCCCTTTGAAACGCCTGCGCTCTGGAATGTGGCCATCTCATTGGCCATCTTAACGGCGGCGTCTATGATCGAAAGGGCCAGAACCCCGCCCGTCCCTTCGCCCAGTCTCATATCGAGATTCAGGATCGGCCTGAGCCTTAACCTCTCCAGAAGCACGGCCCACTCCTCACCTACCAGCCAAGTTGAAAGCCCTATAGTCCCATTTACCCCATTCAAAAGCTTAAAGCTTGACATGTGGTAGTAGTAGTATAATATATGGAAAATAGAATGGGAAGCTCTATTTTTTAATGATTCAAGGGGGGATCACGATGGCGAAGATTCATCATTGCATTGATGTTGGAATGATGGCTGTTCAAAACCCCACCCTACCAGGGCTTCAGAGCGATTTTGTGAATATCTATACAGGCGATTCTGTCAGTGCGTACCAAGCTTGTAATCGTTTGCATTCTTACGGATATGATTTCGATACTTCAAACAATTGGGGAGCGGCTGGCGCTAACAGAGCAGAGAGAAATGCGATCGCGTGGGCGAATTACGTTAAAACCATTGAGAACGCTAACAACCAAATCGGCAATGGCAATCTCAAAGGTATTATCTCTCGTCCTCTGATGGGCCTATATGTTGAGCGAGGGTGGAGCTTGCCAGAGCTAGATAGCTATGTGCGTTATATCTGTGATAATCTCACGTCTGCACAGAAGAGCTTAGTTGCTGGTTGGTATTTGGACGATGATGGACTTCCCAAGGACACTCACACAGTTCAGAAATGGAAGGAGGTCATAAATACTGTGCACACCGCCCAGAAATGCAAAGGGGTCAACTGGCCATTCTTCTGGGCGGATAACATCGACGGTGATATGTTCTGGTATCTTGATGAACAAGGTTGGCACCACCGCATCCCAGACAAGCTGAAGGATTGGGTCGACGCTTTCCCTTCCGATGCAACACCTATCTTCATGCCCTACTACTATCCGTGGTCAGCCAACAACTGGAAATATACCGTTTGGCCACCGTGGAGGAAATGGCAGACGTTCATGAACAATCTCAACGATGCATTCCCTGTTACAAGTTACCCAAATCTGAAATTCCAACCTGTCTTGGAAGCCTGGCAAAAGAAACAACCGGATGGCTCCTCACTTCCTAAACCGGGGCATGTAGATATGCACAAGCAAATTCGTGTGGTTCTCAGCCAAGTACGAGTCAATGGGATTTGGTTCCTCGGATGGTACATGACCCAGACGGAACAACCAAAAGCCACAGAGTCCGGTTGGGCGAAGAATAACTGGACACAATCGGATTCCCCCTGTTGGGCAGAAGCTATTCAAAATGAGCCCGAAGCTCAAACTGAGGGAATCTCTGATGCAATTCCAGGTTCTAACCAGATTTTGCAGAATTATCCCGATCCGTTCACCCATAAAAGTGATGATACAGGTGGTACGCGTATTCCCTACCACTTGGCTCAACGAGCAAGTTTTCAGCTTAAGATTTACAACGTCAATAACCAATTGGTTCGGACTATTGATGAGGGATATACAGGTATATCTCCTCAGGGGAAGTTCGAGAATGGAACCGAAACTCAAGGACCTGTATTGAAAGGGACTTCAGCTTATTGGGATGGTAAAAATAATCAAGGTGAGATTGTCCCAAGCGGAACTTATTACTGCTATCTGGTAGTTGATGGGGTTAATTATGGACCGATTACCATGACTAAGCAGCGAGGATGAAATAGGTTATGCAGAGATTTAACCTACATTCCGCAGCATCATGTGGAAGTTTTTTGATTTTTCAGATACCATATA
>CAZHVH010000508.1:0-2875 GCA_964535855.1 uncultured bacterium | reverse complement strand
ACGGCGCTCTGATCGGGTTGCTCACGACGCTGAAGGGACTCCCGATGGGATATAACCGTGACCTGCAGGAGGATAAGCCTCCATTATGGTACGCTTTCGACATCATACAATCTGAGCTCTCGATCCTGACCGAGATGTTGCCGACCACCACGTTTAGAATCGACAGGATGGAGAAATTGGCGGGAGCGAACTTCTCAACGGCCACCGAACTGGCCAACTTCCTGGTCCTCCATCGGGGGCTCTCCTTCAGGGAATGTCATGAGATCGTCGGCTGGGTGGTAGGCGAGCTGGCGAGAAGAGGGCTGAGCTTTGGCGATCTGGATGAGACGTGTGGGCTGCTTAAGGAGCGTGGAGTTGAGATCTCCGTCGAAGAGCTCAGACAGGTGATCGATCCGAAATACGCTGTTCAGATAAACAAAAGCCTCGGCGGCACATCGCCGAAAGAGGTCATCCGGATGACCGAGCTCCTGCTCTCTAAGCTTCGGGATCACGAGTTCTCGGTTAAAAGCAGAGGCGATGCGATCCAGGAGGCCAGGGAGAGGACAGATAGAATCGTTCAGCATGTGCTGAACGGAGGTGATGTGGAGGAGATAATAGCGCGACTGAAGGGTGAGCGATGAGGGGAGCTTATATCGGGATGATACTGATCATCCTTTCCTTCTTTTCAGCGTGCTCCAGATATCCGAACCTCACGCCCCAGCTTTACATCGAATCCATCGGCAGAGCAAAGGTTGAAAGGGCTTCGTGGATGGGGAAGATCCTGAAGGGTAAGCGAACGGCAAGCCATGAGCCATACGATCCCTTCGATCTGGTGGCAGCCCACAGAATGGCGCCGATGAAATCCTTCCTGAGGATCACCAATCCGCGTAACGGCAGATCGGTTGTCGTCAGGGTCATCGATAAAGTGCCTCGCAGAAATGATTGCGATGTTCTGGTCTCCTGGCGGGCGGCCAAAATCCTAGGTCTCCTTAACGAGAAGATAGGTAGGATGATCGTGGAACCGGTTCGGGTGACCCTGATCAGACAGTTCGGCGTGGCCTCGTGGTACGGAGACCCGTGGCATGGGAAAGAGACGGCGAATATGGAGATCTATGATATGAACGAGATGACGGCGGCACACAGGTTTTTGCCCTTCAACACGCTGCTGAAGGTGACGAACCTCCAAAACGGCAGATCTGTGATCGTGAGGGTCAACGACAGGGGCCCGTTTCTAAAAGGGAGGATACTTGACCTCTCCTATGAGGCGGCCAAAGAGTTGGATATGATCGAGGGTGGAACAGCATATGTGATGTTGGAGGTGTTGCCTGAAAATGGGATCACAGCAAAGGCTGATTCTGGCTCTGGACGTGGAGAGTCCTCAAAAGGCGGTAGATCTGGTGAGGAGACTGAGTGACCTGATCTCTTTCTACAAGGTCGGCCTTCGTCTTTTCACCTTGGGCGGCCCCCGGATCATCTCGCGGCTTAAGGAGATGGGTGTGAAGCTCTTCCTCGATCTAAAGCTTCACGACATCCCGAATACGGTGGCCGATGCCTCGCGGGCAGCGGTCTCGATGGGAGTTGACATGTTCAACCTTCACATCGGCGGCGGCATGAAGATGATGAGAGCAGCTGTCGAGGCCGCACATGATGAGGCCGATAGGATCGGTATCCTCCCTCCCATCCTCCTCGGTGTGACGATCCTGACAAGTCTGGATGAAGATGAAATGAGGGAGATATATGGGACGGAGAGGTCGATCCGGGATCAGGTGGTCCATATGGCTGAGATGGCGAAATCGGCGGGGCTTGACGGAGTCGTCGCCTCCCCTCTGGAGATCGGCGTCATACGGGATAGATGCGGGGGGAATTTCACAGTAGTCACCCCGGGTGTTAGGCCAGAATGGTTTGGGAGGGGAGATCAGAGAAGGGTTATGACCCCATCCCAAGCGCTCAGGGCCGGAGCCGATTACATCGTTGTGGGAAGGCCGATCTACGCCTCCGATGACCCAAGAGAGGCGGCGTTTAAGATCATCGAGGAGATAGAGGGATGAGGAGGGAGGAGATAATCGACATATTCCGTCAGACCGGGGCGCTCCTTGAAGGACATTTTAAGCTTCGCTCTGGAATGCATAGCCCTATCTTCTTCCAATCGGCCGTCGTGCTTCAATATCCTCAATACGCCGAGAGGTTGTGTGGAGAGATAGCCGAACGGGTCAGGGGATTCGACGTAACCCTCGTTATAGGTCCGGCTGTGGGTGGGGTGATCCTAGCATATGAGACGGCCAGACACCTCGGCGCGCGGGCGATCTTCGGTGAGAAGGATGATTCAGGCGGGATGTTCCTCAGGCCGGGGTTCGAGGTCAGGCCGGATGACAGGGTGCTGGCCGTAGACGATGTCCTGACGACAGGCGGATCGGTGAGGAAAGTGATGGATTTGGCCGAAAGGATGGGTGGGAAGGTCGTCGCCGTGGGATGCTTGATAGATAGAAGTCAGGGCAGAGCCCTGTTCGATGTGCCTAAGATATCGCTTCTAACCCTGGATGTGCCCACTTACGCTCCGGAGGAATGTCCCCTATGCCAAGCCGGAAGCAAACCTGTGGAGCCTTAGGGAATTCCTATCAATTTGTGAACCTGCACCGATAGACGCCATCTGGGGTTCTTCAGGACCGCATCCACGCAGATCCGCACGGCCTGGGGATCATTATCCACGGGCTGAAGATAGATGAGCGGGTGATATCTTATCCTCTTGAGATCTTCCTCAGATCGTATGACGTATTTCAGCTCGTCGGCGATCTCCATCACAAGCGGGTGTACCTCCGCCCCGGGCTTAGGCGATACTGTTACCCAGGATGCGAGCCTGAGCGATTTCTGAAAGATAGTCCCGTTGGTCTCAATCGCC
>CAZHVH010000507.1:1315-2880 GCA_964535855.1 uncultured bacterium | reverse complement strand
TGCCGAGGATATCGGTGTATTCGTTCGACACGCTGGAGAGCTTCAGGATCAAGATCGGAATCGGCTCCCAAAAGCTGAGGCGGTTTCTCCTCGGGCTTAATCTGATGGTTAACAGGTGCTCACATGCCGGTAGGTTGGTCCATACTTGATTACCTGATGGTTCTCAGGCCCACCCTTATGATCCCCGTCTGGACGATGGTTCTGGCCGGATATCTACGAGGAAGTTCCGCCGGGATCATCCCGGAATTCATCTTGATCCCGACGGGATCGCTCCTCCACACGCTTATCCTCTACAGCATGCTTATGGGTTTCGTCTATGTGCTCAATCAGATAACTGATGTGGAGAGCGATATGGCCAACGAGAAGCTCTACCTGGTGGCTGAGGGACACGTCAGCCGTTCGATCCTGATGGCCGAGATGTCGCTTCTGATCCTGATCAGCGGAGTGATGGCGACGGCGCGATACGGATTGAAGTCCATCTATATCTGCCTTTGGGGTTTCTCCCTCCTGATGGGTGTTCTCTACTCGGTGAGACCCTTCAGGCTCAAAGGGAGACCGTTTCTGGACCTCATCTCGAACGCCTTCGGCTACGGATGTATCGCCTTCGGCATGGGATGGGTTTCAGCCTCAGGATACTCCGGCGGGATGTGGATCAAAAGCCTCCCCTATTTCCTCTGCGTCGGAAGCACATTCGTGAACACCACCCTGCTGGATATCAAGGGCGATCAGGCGGTGGGCGATAGGACGACGGGGGTAGTGTTGGGTTTAAGGAGATCATGCTGGCTGAGCCTCTCCCTCCTCCTTGCTGCCCTGATCTCGGCGCTGTGGCTAAGGGATTTAATTCCCGCCTCGGCCTCCATCATATCTCTGCCCTTTTTCATCAGGATGGTTCTTAACCCTGAGCTGTCGACCATTTCCTCGGCCACAAAATTCGGCATAACATCGCTTTCGATGATCGTCGGCATCTTCGTTCCGATGTATATCGCCTGGCTTTTCGTCATCCTGTTTTTCGTCAGATGGTATTATCGTGGGAGATTTGGAATCAGGTATCCATGATCCGCCATGTTATTTCTGGGGGCTCTGATCTTAACATATACCGGGTTCTATCTGATGGTGTCCTTCTTCCTGTTTGTGGGCGTCCTGCTCGCCGGACGGACGTCCAGCGGGGAAACCCCTTCGGTCTCTATCCTCATACCGGCCAGGAATGAGGAGGATAAGATCGAGGGCTGTCTGAAGGCGGTGTTATCCCAGGATTATCCTGATGAGCTGATGGAGGTCATCGTTGTAGACGACAGATCCACCGACGGGACGGCCCAAATCGTCTCAAGAATCGCCTCGAAGACAAGGAGGCTGAAGCTGGTGGAGGTCTCCTATAAACCCCCAGGATTGACCGGCAAACAGAACGCTCTGGATGAAGGTCTGAAGTTCTGCGGAGGCGAGATAATCCTGAATACCGACGCTGACTGTGTGGTGTCTCACGGTTGGGTCCGAAGTATGGTGAGATATTTCGGGAACGAGGTGGGGATGGTGATGGGGTTTACGCTCATCCGATCGACCGAAATCTC
>CAZHVH010000507.1:0-1215 GCA_964535855.1 uncultured bacterium | reverse complement strand
TTGAGGTGGCATACAACCCCGAGGCGATCGTCTACACCTCGCCCGTCAGGGGCGCACGTAACTTCCTGAATCAGAGGGCCCGATGGCTGATAGGCGGGTTTGAAACCAGGGCCTGGACAGTTATGCCTCTCGTGCCGATCCTGATCCTTCATCTCTCCCTCGTGGTGGGCTTCATCCTCTCGATGCTGTGGAAGCCGCTGTTCTGGATATCCTCGGCGGCCCTCTGCGTTAAGTTTCTGGCAGACCTGATCCTCACACTCCCCGGTGCTCTGAGACTTGGGAAGCAGAAGCTGCTCCTTTTGATGCCGATTTACGAGGTTATCGTCCTTATATATCCCATTCTGGTCATGATATATGCCATAGTGATCAGGGAGATACGCTGGAAAGGGGAGGCCTATCGGAAATGATGAGGGATTCTTTTTTCTGGACCTTTCTCGTGCCTCTTTTCTATATCTTGATCAGGGGGTTTCTCCTCACATACGCGGAGATACATTACTCCTTCAAAAAGGGATTGAGCTTCATATATAGGAGGAGACCTGAGGTCCTAGCCGACGCGCCGTGGAGGGTGAAAAAGGGAGGGAAGGTTCCGATCCTATGGGTCGTCAAGGATGCGAATATGTTCCCCATCGAGATGCTCCGGATCTACGCCGTGGTTAGCTCAGGGGGAAGGAGATCACGGATCGATATCCTCAATGGGAGAAAGAGGATATCGGATCGGTTGACGTTCAACCTCGAGATGATAGAGCTACCTGAGTGGGCCAGCGGGAAGGTGAAATTGGACGTGTATTTCGTCTATCGCCAAAACGGTTTCATGAGAAGGGTGAAGAACGACAATTTCCCCGGCATATCCCATGACGGCTTTGACGTCTACATCTCGGAATATGACCTCCCGAAACCTGAAGGTTGGTATTACGGCGACGTGCATTATCATTCAGATAAAACCGACGATCAGGTGGAGTTCGGGGCGCCCATCTGGGTGGCCAAGGCGATGGCTAAGGCAGTGGGATTGAACTGGTTCGCCGTGACCGACCATTCATACGACTTGGATATACCCCCCGGCGAGATGTTCGGGTTGGACGAAAGCCTTGGTAGGTGGAGAAAATTGATCGAGGAGGTGGAGGAGACAAACAGCCTGGATGACGATTTCGTCGTCCTCCTAGGCGAGGAGATCTCATGCGGCAATTCGCTCGATCAAAACATACATCTGCTCGCCTT
>CAZHVH010000506.1:0-2914 GCA_964535855.1 uncultured bacterium | reverse complement strand
CTACCGCGCAGCGATTGGCTCGTATGCTTAGTGGACTACGTGCTTATTTGGACAAGGGTCGAGAGACAAAGGTCGAGGGTCGAGGGACAAGGGTCGAGGGACAAGAGACAAGGGACGAAAAATAAGACCCTCGACCCTAGACCCTTGACTCTAGACCATATAGGAGGTAAGGATGCGTGCACTTGTCACAGGAGGTGCCGGCTTCATCGGCTCTCACATCGTTGATGAATTGCTGAGAAAGGGATACGAGGTCAGGGTGCTGGATAACCTCGAAAGACGGGTCCATCCCAAAGGCAAGCCGAATTACATCCCCGAGGAGGTCGAGTTCATCGAGGGGGATGTCGCCGATAAGGAGGCTGTGAGAAAGGCCCTTAAGGGTGTGGACGTGGTCTTCCACCAGGCGGCATATCAGGACTATATGCCGGATTTCAGCAAGTTCTTCCGCACGAACGTGGTGGGGACGGCGATGATATATGAGGTGATCGTCGAGGATAGGCTGGAGGTCGAAAAGATAATCGTCGCCTCCTCACAGGCGGTCTACGGCGAGGGACAGTATGAGTGTCCCGAGCACGGGTTTACGATGCCTCCCGCCAGATCCCGTGAACAACTGGACAGGGGCGAGTGGGAGCTCAGATGTCCCCTGTGCGGCCGGATCATGAAAAACCTGCCGCTTAAGGAGGAGCACGTTAACCCCTATAACCAGTACGCCCTGTCGAAATACAGCGGGGAGATGACGGCTCTCAGGCTCGGCTATCGTCTGGGCATACCCACCGTGGCGCTCAGATACTCGATAACACAGGGGCCGAGACAGTCGCTCTACAATCAGTATTCCGGCGTATGTCGGATCTTCACGTTGAGACTGCTCAACGACAAACCGCCTATCATATTCGAGGACGGTCTGCAGCAGAGGGATTACGTCCATGTGGATGACGTGGTGAGGGCCAACATGATGGCGCTTGAGGATAAGAGGGCGAATTATGAGGCGTTTAACGTCGGAGGGGGCAGGGCCACCACTGTGATCGAATACGCCAAACTTCTGGCGCGCAAGCTCGGTAAAGCGATCGAGCCGGTGATCCCCGGCGAGTACCGGTTCGGCGACAACCGCCACAGCGTATCGAGCATAGAGAAGATAAAAAGCGTGCTCGGCTGGGAGCCCCGAAAGGGCCTGGAGAAGATCTTCGAGGACTACATCGCCTGGGTCAGGGAACAGGGTGATCTGAGGGCCTTCTTCGAGGAAGCTGACAGACTGATGAGGCAAATGCAAGTGATAAGGAAGTCGAGAGTCAAGAGTCGAGGGTCGAGGGACAAAAGACTCTAGACCCTCGACCCTAGACTCTAGACCGTAATAGACTCTCGTCCCTTGACCCTAGACCCTAGCAAACAGGAGGTTACCATGATATATCTCGGCGAGATATTGGCTGAAAGAGTCGTGAAGGCATCGGCGCCGTGCAGGCTGGATGTAGGAGGAACCTGGGATCTCAAGCCTTTCGCCCTGCTCTATGCCCATCTCTCCCCCACCACGACGAACTTGGCGTTAAAGATGAGGACTCATGTCCAACTCAAACCCTATGAGTTCGGATGGGTGAGGGTGGCCGACAGGTTCAAGGAGGAGAGGTTTCCCGCCGACGAGGTGCCGTTTGACGCTCATTTCGGCCTTGTTTTCGCCATACTCTCGCATTTCGGCGTACACGGCGTAAGCGTCGAGCTTTCATACGAATCCCCGCCCAAAAGCGGTTTAGGCGGCTCGGGAACCTTAGCGGTCACGGCCATAGCCGCGCTGGACGAGGCGTGTGCGCTTTTAGGCAAGCAGAGGATGAGCAGGGAGAGGATAGTGGAGCTGGCGCATAACATAGAGGACGGGTTGAGATACAGCTACACAGGGATGCAGGATCAGTGCGCCTCCGCATATGGAGGGGTGAACAGGTGGACCTGGACCTATAACTCCAATTCCGAGAGGGCTCCTTTTATACGCGAGGAGGTTCTCGGCGCGGAGGATTATCCAGAGCTGGAGTCAAGGCTCATCATCGCCTACCTGGGCAGAAGTCACATATCGAGCGAGGTAAATGAGAGACAGGTGAAGTCCTTCCTGGACGGTAGTTCCAGGAAGATCTGGTTCAGGATCAACGAGATAGCGATCGAGTTCGCCGAGGCGTTGAAGGAACGCGATTGGGCGAGGGCAGCATCGCTGATTTCTGAGGAAAACAGGCTGAGGTACGGTATGGTTCCCGAGAGGCTCACTCCGATGTCGATCAGGCTGATGGAGGCGGCTCAAGCTCTGGGAGCCGGCTTCGCCGCGGCGGGAGCCGGAGGAGGCGGATGCGTCTGGGCGCTTTGTCCCGATCCATCCGACGTGGATCGGATCAAGCGGGGGTGGGAGGAGGTCCTAAGGGAGGAGAAAAACGCTAAACTGTTGGAAGCGAGGATTGATGGCGAAGGACTAAGGGTTAAGGGATTAGAGGATTAAGGGGGTGGGGAGTTAGAGTTTGAGAGAATGGATAAGCTTGTTGAGCATTCTGCTTATGATGATGCAAAGGGCTTCAAGCTGCTCGTACTCCTTATCCCTGAGATATCCTAGATCCTTCGAAAGTAGGAGATAGTATCTTGTCTCCTCTAGGGATCCTCTTGCATTGTAAAGAAAGGAAAGGTATTCCTTGGTTGTGTTTCTCGCCTGCCCTTCCACGATATTTGCAGGGACTGAAACCGCCGCTCTCCGCATTTGACTCACAACACCAAATCTCTCTTCCTTCGGAAACTCATTCGTCGTTCTATAAATTTCCATGACTAGCTCATGCGCTTTTTGCCAAACTCTTAGCTCTTTCCAATACATCCCCCTAATCCTCTACCCCTCTAATCCTTTACCTCTAATCCCCATATCCCTCCGGATGCTCCCTATGCCACTTCCACGCCGTCTCGA
>CAZHVH010000505.1:0-2928 GCA_964535855.1 uncultured bacterium | reverse complement strand
TCCCCTCAGCGTAACCGTTCTGGTGGACGGCGTTGAGGCCGGATCGGCCGATGTCAATGATGACGGCTCGTTTACGGTGCAAGACGTCATCCTCTCCAAGGGCGAAAACACCATCACCGCCTATGTCGTCGACAAAGCGGGCAACCAGAGCGAGTTATCCGACCCGGTGAAAGTGACGCTCGATCAGACACCGCCCAAGGTGAACTTCATCATCGCCGAATATACGAATAAACCTCAGGCGATGCTCGTCGGATGGAGCGATGAGGAACTGAGCGAGTTGACCGTGATCCTCAACGGCGAGCGAAATGCCCTGACGCCTGCTCTCAGCTTCCAGTGGACCGCTACGCTCGCTGAAGGTGAAAACACCGTCCAGATCGAGGCGATAGACCTCGCGGGGAACAAGGCCACGACTGATCCACAAATCGTCTATCTCGATGTTCAACCGCCGACCGCTCAACCCACCGATCTCCGCGCGAGGGTCTCCCTCGACGGCAGAAGCGCGCTTTTGAGCTGGAGCGGAACAGATGAGGCGGCGAAATACAATATCTACCGATCCGACTCTCCCATCACCTCCGTCTCAGATGACCTGCTGATAGCTCAGAACATCGATAAGACCGAATACCGCGATCCGACCGTCCAGATCGATAAGACATATTTCTATGCCGTCACACCGATAGATGCTGCGGGCAATGAGGGCAAAGAGGCCCTATCCGATAACGTCGCCGTCCGAATCTTCAGATCGACCGATGCAGCGGCGATTGACTACCCCGATCTCGCATCCGTTCAGTTGGGTGAGGGATCGATACCCGGAGGAACGCCGAGTTTCAAGGTGAGCCTCTCGATAGCTCCTCTCAACATCGGCTCGATACCCGATCTGGGAACCGTTCCGATCGCCTTTGACTCCTCCGTCTACGGCCAGGACGGTCTGCCGGTCGAAGCGCTTGGGGGCGATGCGACCGTGATCGTCCCGATACCCACGACCGTGGATCTGAAGAGGTTCATGCCGACGCTCTACCTCAGGGTGAACGATGAATGGGTGGCGGTTGAAGATCAAACGGTGGATGAGACGACGATGACCCTTACCGCTCGAACCTCGATACTGGGAACGCTCGCTCTGGTATTGATCCAGACGGCAAGGCCCTTCACGCTGAGCTTGAGCGCCGGGCTGAACCTGTTCTCAGTACCGGTGAGCGATCCGAACATAACCACCGTGGCCGATCTGATGAACGCCATGGGCGATGCAGCGAGGTTCATACTCCGATATAACGTCGAAAGAGGGAAATTCGAGGTACTGCTGCCGGGAGATCCGAAGGCCGCTCAGACGCCCATAAGCGGAAGCGAAGGATATCTGACATCGTTGAAGGAGCCCGTGACGCTTGACCTGGAGGGATATGCATGGGACGGAACGGTATCGATACATAAGGGCATCAACCTCATCGCCATGCCGGTCAAGCCCGCTGAACCGATGAAGCTGAGCGATTTCATGTCGTATTTTGGCGATGCCATAACCACCCTTCTCTGGTTTGACAGCTCCGAGAACAAGTTCAAGGCGCTTATACCACAAACCGCCGCGGAATCGAAGTGGAACATGGATGTGCGAGGTGGAGCCGGTTATCTCGTCATCGCCAAATCCGATGCCACATATACCTTTGAGGGCGAAACTTGGTCCACCGAGGAAGGAGCAGCCGCACCTGCCATCGTACTTTCCTCGTCTGAGAGCTCGCCACTCGTCGTCATTGAGGGCGATCTAGCCGGAATGACCGAAAGCGTGAACGTCAGGGTGGAAAATGTCACCAAGGGGATAAGTGAAACGGCTGAGGTTGAGAACGGAGGATTTGCCGTTGCGCTGATGAGGCTCGGCCTTGAGCACGAGGTCGGGGATTTGATCAAGATAACGGTTGACGGTCCCGAGGGATACTGCGCCGAACCGGTTCTGCACCGGATCACCCCTGAGGAGATCGCCGCCGGACTGGTGAGGATCAAGATCCTGCTCCGCCCCACCCCGAAACGCACCGCTTTGCTCCCCAACTATCCCAACCCGTTCAACCCCGAGACCTGGATACCCTTCCAGCTCGCTGAAGACGCCGACGTGAAGATCCGCATCTACGACATGACCGGCAGGTTGATCAGAACGCTGAACCTTGGACACCTCCGAGCCGGATATTACACCTCCAGACACTCCGCAGCATGCTGGGACGGCCGGAACGAGATGGGAGAAAGGGTTGCAAGCGGAGTGTATATCTACCAGATGGTGGTTGGCGATAAGGGGTTCGCCAGAAGGATGGTCATACTGAAATAAAGGAGGCAGGAAACGGGAGGCAGGAGGCGGGGATGTTAAACTTCGTCTCCTGTCTCCTCCCTGGACGGAGTAGAGGCAGACCCCCATGCCTGCTCAAAGAGAAAAGAACTATCAGGGTTTTCCATCTCATGGGTTTCCATCTCCTTTCTCTCTTCGTCAAAAGCTATCTTCCCTTCGGCCAGATTAGAGGTGAGCAAATTAAGTGAAAATATTACTAAGGCCAGCGCAGTTTTCACATAAACACCTCTAATTCTCAAGTGAATGATCAAGCGGCCGTCCTACCCGATAACAGTAATACACATTCGGGTTTTTCTCTCCATGGCCATCATTAAATTTGCTGTTGTTTTCAGCGTAAACGATGCTGACGATGAAGGTCAGCGATAGGAGGACCGTCAGGATCAGAAACCCCATCGCTTCCTTGCTCGTCCTTATGCTGCGCATTTGACCTACCTCCTTAGCATAGATTCAAAGCTTTGGACCCCGGACGCCGAAAGCCCAGCAGCCCAGCATAAACCTCAAATGCCTCCACCCATCCCTCACCGTCCTCAGCTTCGATCTCCCACTTCACTCCTTCATTTTGATTAAACCCCACAAGGTATTAAACAGATTCAGAGGCTCAACGGCGGTAC
>CAZHVH010000504.1:0-2942 GCA_964535855.1 uncultured bacterium | reverse complement strand
CAACATGACACCGGCGGATATCACCCCGAAAGCCCGGCGAGATTGAAAGCCATAGTCGAACGGCTGGAGAGGGATGGGGTTCTCCCCAAGCTCATCCTCATCGAACCTACCCCTGCCGACCTGGATTGGATCGCCACCGTCCACACACGGCAATACATCGAGGAGGTCAAGCGGAGTTGCTTGGCAAACATGAGGTTCCTGCACTCTCCCGATACGATCATCTGTCCTCGTTCCTATGACGTGGCGCGGCTGGCCGTCGGCGGCGTTTTGGCGGCGATCGACGCCGTGATGGAGGGCAGAGTCAAAAACGTCTTCTGTGCCATCCGTCCCCCAGGCCATCACGCGTTGAAGAGCAGGGCGATGGGGTTTTGCCTCTTCAACAACGTCGCCATCGGAGCCAGATATATCCAGAGGAAATACGGCCTGTCCAAGGTGCTTATCGTGGACTGGGATGTCCATCACGGCAACGGAACACAGGCCATCTTCTATGACGACCCGACCGTCCTCTACTTCTCAACCCACCAGTATCCCTTCTACCCCGGCACGGGGAGCAGAGAGGAGAGGGGAATCGGGAAGGGAGAAGGATATACCCTCAACGTTCCCCTGCCGGCGGGGTCCGGAGATGAGGAATATGTGAGGGTCTTCGAGGAGATATTGAGGCCCAAGGCGATCCAGTTCGATCCGGATTTCATCCTGATATCGGCCGGATTTGACCCTTACGAGGACGACCCGATCGGCGGGATGAGGGTCACGCCGGAGGGATTCGCTGAACTCACGAAGATCGTAAAGGAGATCGCGGAAGAATGCTGCGAGGGGCGGCTTGTCTCCGTGCTGGAAGGGGGATATAATTTGGAGGGATTGACCGAATCGGTGGAGGCTCATATCTTGGCTCTTATGAGATAACAAGGGGGTATAACCTTGAGGGAAAGGATAAAGGAACTCCGCAAAAACCTTCATGGCAAGCTCTTTCTCTCCTCCATGATGGGGATCACGGACGGCTCCTTCTGTTCGGAAAGGGGTAAGGGCTGTGCTATGGTTCAGATCGGGGCGTATTTAGCAGAGCCGTCGGCTTACGGAAGGAGAGAGTATGTCCTGCCCCCGACGGAGGAGGAGTGTGTTAGCTTTTTCGCCGAAGAGTGTGAAAGGGCAAGAGATGAGTCAACCCTCTACGTTTGCTTGAATCTCGCCACGCCTAAGCTTGAGTGGGGGTTAGAGGCGGCCGAATGGTTTTACAAGGCCGGAGGGGATATCGTAGAGCTCAACGCTCACGGGGGATATGAGCCGTATCTGCGCCTTGGGAAGCTCAGGGCCATGGTTTTGCCTGAAAATAGATCCGAGCTCTTCGAGTGGCTAGAGGCTTTTTCAAAGTTGAAGGTGCCGGTGATCGTCAAGTTTAGGGAGGGAGTGATTCCGGACTACAGCCCTGTTCTCGATAAGGTCGCCGATATGGATCTCCTTGGGGTGCACTTCAACATCAGGGATGAGAGGAGCGGAAGCCCGGATATTGAGTTCGTCAGGGAGGTAAAGAGGAGATATCCCCTCTTCCTCCTGGTGAGCGGTTATGTGAGGGACGCTGAGACGGTGGGGAGGCTTTTCGAGGCTGGTGCCGACATGGTGGGTTTCGCGGAACCGACCATAAAGGACGCTGAGTTTATAAGCAAGATCGCCCAGGAGCTGGATGATCCTTCAAAATAAGCTTATGGCCGGGAGGTTTCGACCATGGACATATCGAGGAGGTTAGCGATCGGTTTTCTCCTTCTTCTGGCGATATATCCCCTTTCAGCGCCCGTCGCTCGGGGAGGAGATATGCTGATCCCACCGATAGGCTGGATATGGCGGGTGGTCCCGTCGGCCGCTGAGGAGGCGAGAGTACGGGCTGAGTTGAAGCTGGAGGAGATCCCCTACAAGATCGTCTATGAGACCTATCGTGATAACAACTGGGAGATATTTATGGTGAACGCCGATGGCTCTAACCCGGTAAACCTCACCCGCACGCCCGATGTGGATGAGCTGTATCCCCACGTCTCACCCGACGGCACGAAGATCTGCTTCGTGGTCGATGAGGGGAAGGGGGAGTCGAAGGTGCGTAGCGTCTATTACATGAACATCGACGGGACAGGACGGACCAAGGTCGCCGAAAACGCCCGACAGCCATGTTGGAGCCCTGACGGGGAGAAGATCGCCTATCTGAAAGGCGAATTTGACCGATTCACCTATCTCGACTACGCGACGAAGGGCTTGTTCATCTATGATCTGAAAACCGGAAAACACGTGCAACATCCGAACAAAAAGCTCTATCACCTCTACAACATCTGCTGGTCGCCCGACGGAAATTGGTTTGTGGCGACCGTGCATGCGGGGATGGGGTACAAGCACGCCATCCTCGCCATCGAGGCCAACGGCACCAGGGTCTTCGACCTGGGTATCCCGGGATGTAGGCCGGATATAAGCCCCGACGGGAAGAGGATAGCCTGGGGCGCGGATGACTGGACGCTGGCTGTGGGAGATCTGGATCTGACCTCATCCGTTCCCAAGGTCACGAATCGACGCGATCTCATCAAAAGCTCCAAACCGATGAAGGTCTATCACATCGATTGGTCCCCAGATGGCAGATATGTCGCCTTCAGCCGGGGGCCTATGAGGAAAACCTTGAAGTTCGCCCCTGAAATGGTGGGCATAAAGGCGGAGGGATGGAACATATGCGTGGCGGACGCGAGGAGGGAAAACAGATGGGTCGCCATCACCACCGACGGCAGATGCAACAAGGAGCCGGATTGGGCGCCGCTGAAGCGATAGCGATGATCCCTTCCGAGCCGGTCGCAATCCATATCGGCCGGCCGCCGGAGGATAGGAAGCCGCTTATGCCCGATCAGGTGGAAAGTGCTGGGCTCCTGCTGTGGCTCGATGCCAGCGACATGGACGGCGACGGGAAGGAGGACGAT
>CAZHVH010000503.1:0-2947 GCA_964535855.1 uncultured bacterium | reverse complement strand
TGCTGATCGCCACGTAGTATCCGATGATGCCCTGGACCTTCGGTTCCCACGAGAATGTGACGTTTGAGCTGGCATACCATTTGTCTTGGGAGGGATGTGTAGGGGAAGTAGGGGCTATTCCAGGCCCGAACTTTATCAAATAGATGTCCCTCTTACCTGCGCCAAAGGAAGATGTTGTTCCAACGATTATAAACCCTCCGTCCGATGTCCCACTGACCGAGTTGCCAAAGTCATCCTTGCTTCCCCCGAAGGTTTCATGCCAAATCTCGTTGCCATCCCTATCTGTCTTTATCAGATAAACATCATGGCCGTCTGCGCCAAAGGAAGATGTCGTTCCAACGATTATAAACCCTCCGTCCGATGTCTCTTGAACTGAGAGGCTCCAGTCACTGCCCTTCCCTCCAAAGGTCTTATGCCAAATCTCGTTGCCATCCCTATCTGTCTTTATCAGATAGACATCTCTGCCACCAGCACCGAAGGAGTATGTATCTCCTGCGATAATGAACCCACCATCAGATGTTTCCTGAATTGAGAAACCTGAGTCGCCCTTACTTCCTCCAAATGTTTTACGTCTATATGCATATCCGACGGTCTCTATCAAATAGACGTCCCAGCCATTAGCACCGAAAGAGGTTCCCCCTCCCACAATAATGAATTTACCATCGGACGTTTCTTGGACCGAGCAGCCTCGGTCACAACCTCCTCCCCCGAAGGTCTCATGCCAAATCTTGTTGCCATTCCTATCTGTCTTTATCAGATAGACATCGTCGTTGCCAGCACCGAAGGAGTTTGTCGTACCAGTGATGATGAAACCGCCATCTGATGTTTCACTAACTGATTTACCATAGTCGCCATTCTTCCCCCCGAAAGTCTTATGCCAAATCTCGTTGCCATCCTTGTCTGTCTTTATCAGATATACGTCCCTGCCACCAGTGCCGAAGGAGTCTGTGTATCCAACGATAATGAATCCACCGTCTGAGGTCTCCTGAACTGAGGAACCACCGTCATCCTTGTTTCCTCCGAAAGTCTTATGCCAAATCTCGTTGCCATCCTTGTCTGTCTTTATCAGATAGACATCACTGCCACCAGCGCCAAAAGAGGACGTTTCCCCGACGATGATGAACCCTCCATCTGACGTCTCCTGGACTGAGCAGCCAGAGTCGTTGTTGCTTCCTCCAAATGTCCTCTCGAAGACCACCTCCCGCGCAAGGAGGATGGGAGATGCAAGTGCGAGGATCAACATCGTTATCCCCAACGTCTTTCCCTCCATTTGAACCACCTCCCATGAACGGGCTCAACTGTTATGGAATTATAGAGTCTATTCATGGGCAGGCACAGGGGCCTACCCCTACGTCGAAATTCGACGTCGTAGGGCGGCATTTTACATGCCGCCGAATACGAGATCATCCCCCTCAATTTAGATAACGCATGAGATGGAAGGATATTTCAGAGGGAAAACCCTGCGCTGTGATCACACCCGGCATCACGAAAGAAGATACGCGGGGATGAAGATCACCTCGCAGCCGTTCACCTCAACCTTCCCCATATAATCCCTCGTGACCACAACAGCCCTCGACGGAGCATAATCCCTTATGAACGAACGTATCCCTGAGGGAACTCGGGGGCGATCCATCGCCGTATACTTGACCTCGATGGGCACGATCTCCTCACCTTCCACTACGAAATCAACCTCCATCCCGCTCTTCGTTCGCCAGAACTTCATCTCCTCAACCGGAGAGAGCCGAACGGAGAGGGACTTAAACACGCCGTTCTCCACAAGGGCGCCCATGTCGGGCCTGGAGAGAAGAGGTTGAAAATTGCGGATCACCTGGTTCCGCATCCCCGTGTCATGATAGTAAACCTTGGGCATCTTCACGATCTCCTTACGCTTGTTGGCGAAAAAGGGCGAGATGCGCCTGAGTATGAAGGTGTTCTCCAGGACGGAGAGATACCTCTCCACCGTCGGACGGCTGATCGAGAGACCGGCCGTCAGATCCTGTAGATTGACCAGATTGCCGATCTGAAGGGCCAGCAGCTTGACGAGATCGTTGAAGGCCGTGAGGTTCTCCACCGTGAACAGTTGATTGATATCCTTCCTGACGTAGGATTCGTAGATATCACGCAACAGGCGTAGCTTCCTCTCCCTCTCGCTTTCAAGCACGACCGCCGGATATCCGCCGTAGATGATATATTGCTCGTAATGAGCCTGGAGCTGGCTCCTGTGTATATCCGGCGGAGATTCCCCAGATCCGTCAAAGGGATAATCCCAAAGAAGCCTCAAAAGCGTCTCCTCCCCTTTGAACAGGAGGTATTCCCTGAAGGTAAGGGTGGGGATTTCGAAAACGACCTTTCTTCCGGCGAGCGAATCGGTGAATTTCCTTCTGATCTCCAGCGTCGAGGAGCCGGAACAGATGAGCTTCAGATACCTGTGATGATCGGCCATGAGCTTCAGGAAGCTGCTGGGGTTTTCCATGTATTGGATCTCATCCACGAAGACGTAGCTTCTCCCTTCGGGGTTCATCCCTTGAACCTCAAGATAACGCAGGAAATCGCGGACGCCGCCGTTGAAGAGGTTCAGGATCTCAAAATCCTCCAGATCGAAGTAGAAGATGGATTTGGGATCGACGCCATCCTCTATCAGACGTCTGATCAGGAGATACAGGATGGAGGTCTTGCCCACCTGCCTTGATCCCACGAGGATGATGACGCGGTGATCGTCCATCCACTCCCAGATCGATCTCACGATCTCCCTATCGTAGAGAGGAAGCCTGATGATCTCGGCGATATCCATGTTCTTCTACCATTTTAGAACGGTCGTTATAAAATGGTTATACTAAATTATAACACAGGATTTAAATCGGAATCAAACATCAGCGGGGGATAAACCCTCGCACTACACCGATCCGGTGGTCCACAGGGCAACCCGGTGGGGCCACAGGGCGACCCG
>CAZHVH010000502.1:0-2948 GCA_964535855.1 uncultured bacterium | reverse complement strand
AAGGAGGTGTTCGATGGGATTTGAGGGCCTTAACTTCGGCCTTGGGAGCATTCCGCTCCTGTCAGACGCTCAGACGAGATCCATATCGGCGGAAAACCCGAAGGGTGAAAAGGGAGGCGGTGCCAAAGCCGTTCCGGACGAACGAAGCGCCGCCTCAATGCTGGGCAAGGGATGGAAGGTCCGCCCCTGCATCACCCTCCCACCGGGTGAGACAACAACGCTCGCCGAGATAGACGGCCCTGGGGTTATACAGCACATCTGGATAACAGTTGATCCGAAGGCCTACAGGGATACCATCCTCCGATTTTACTGGGATGACGAGGAGACACCCTCGGTGGAGGTTCCCCTGGGAGATTTCTTCTGCAACGGTCACGGGATGAGGTATAACGTCAACTCGCTCCCCATCTGCGTCAATCCCTCGGGCGGATTCAACAGCTACTGGCCGATGCCTTTCAAAAAGAGCGCGAAGGTGACGGTGGAAAATCAACGATGGGAACCCATAGGCGGCTTCTTCTACCAGATCACCTACTCCCTGACCCAAATCCCCGAAAATACCGGCTATTTCCACGCTCAGTGGCGTAGAAGCATGACCAGGAGGGATCGCCCGGAACATGTCATCCTGGACGGAGTGAGAGGACAGGGACATTACGTGGGGACCTTCCTGGCCTGGACACAGCTTTCAGACGGTTGGTGGGGCGAGGGCGAAATCAAGTTCTACATCGACGGCGATACCGAACATCCCACCATATGCGGCACGGGAACTGAGGATTATTTCGGAGGGGCATGGGGGTTCGGCGATACCTTCTCCACGCCCTTTTTGGGATATCCGCTGTGGCAGCGCGACCCGACCAGGGTGCCGAAGCACGGCCTTTACAGGTGGCATATCATGGACCCGATCAGATTTCAGTCCGATCTGAAGGTGACGATCCAAGCCCTAGGGTGGTGGCCTAACGGCAAGTTCCAACCGCTTACCGATGATATCGCCTCGGTAGGATACTGGTATCAGAGGGAGCCACACGCCCCGTTCCCCGAGATGCCTCCCATCCACGAACGCTGGTCCAGATGAGGGAGAAGGGCAACCCTCGGGGTTGCCCTATTCCCCCTCCAGCTCTTTCTGAATTAGGAGGACGGCATAGCTCAGAGGGACAGTCTTCTCCCCACATCCCTCCTCCCTGCCGATCCGATATGCCCTTTGACGCAGATCCTTATAGTTTATGGGGTCCACCGAGTTGATATCGCCCAGAAAGGTGTGTTTACAACAGCTCACCTTGACCCCATCGAACATCGGGTATCCCCATACCCTGCAGATAAGGGGGCGATGTTCATATATGGAACAGACGCCGCCGATCAGGAAGGGACAGATGGCCTCCCTGGAGGAACCCATCTCCATCATCACCTCGCTGGGCTTGACATCGGAGAGTTTTTTGAGGTCATAGCCGAGCTCGATCGATTTGAGGACTGTTCTTTTAGCGCGATCATAGATCTCGTCCCTTATCTCCTTTGGCAGGATGGATAGCCCCTGTCGCATATGAATCAGCTCGACCGGAAGGAGTGAGAGCAGAGAGGTGCCGCGACAGCAGACATCACAATCGACCTTACATCCCACATATCTCGGATCGGCTCTTAATCTGCGGCATTCCTCCTCCACCTCGTCCAGCAGCTTCTCATATCTTTCGAGACATCTACCCTCCTCAGCGCTCATCTTCTCCGTTTCCTCCTTCTCCTCTCCGCCTCCCTCAGGCTGAATATACAGCCGCAGTAATCCTGCCTGTAGAGGTTATATCTCTTGCTCATGATCACGCTCTTTTGGAATCCTCCTTTCTTCTTGAAATCGGCCTGGAGGAACTCCACGCCGTATCTGTCAGCGACCTCCATGCCGATGCTGTTTATCCTATCGGCTTTCTTGTGGGGGCTTATCGAGAGGGTGGTGGTAATGATGTCGAACCCGTGATCGACGGCATACTGTGCCGTCCTTTCAAGTCGCATCCTATAACAGACCAAGCATCGCCTTCCCCCCTCCGGTTCATCCTCCAGCCCTCTTACGAGATCAAACCACCTTTTAACGTCATATTCGCCGATGATGAGGTTTATCCCCGCTATCTTGGCATATCTGACCATCTCCTCCAGTCTCAGCTTATACTGACTTCTCGGGTGGATGTTAGGGTTATAGAAGAAACCCGTGACCTCATAGATGGGCTTCAAGACCTCTATGACGTATGTCGAGCAGGGAGCGCAACAGATATGCAGTAGCATCCGTTTCATCACAGCTTCACCTTATCCTCCGGTATCAACGATCTGCCCTTTTCATCGAACCACCTCTCCAGCGCCTGGAAGCTTTTGATCCCCTCGCTGAAAAGATACCGCGCGAAATCCGGATCTTCGATGACCTTTTTCCACTTCTCCCTGACTCCGTTGAAGAAGTTGGACAGATGGCCACCGGGACAGAGCTCATCCTCCCACTTTGAGAGCACCTCCCACACCGGCATACGCCACACCGAAAGCGGCTTCTCCTCCAGGAGGGAGGCGGCGTTGTAAAGCGTTCCTTTCAATATCGCCCCCGTCAGTCTGACGATCTCGGCCAGCCTGCAGTTCGGTTTATCGGCGAATCGCTCCAGCAGGTAGGAGATATAACCCGATATGCGGTGTAGGCTCAGGTCGATCTTGCGATAATATCCCTCTTCCGTCTCTTTGAGATCCTCGGGAACATCCCCGTAGAGCAGGATATAGGTTCCCGGCAGAGGGGGCGACCAATCATATGGATAATGCTCTGGGGATAGGAAAAAGATCTGGAATTGCCAGACGTCGTAATCCCGAGGGCGGATAACCCCGATCCTCTCCTGTATCCTCAGCGCTTCCTCGAGTCTCAGCGAGCGCGAGCCTTCCATCACCTCGTAATCGACGAGAACGTGGATGTCCACATCGGAGTATCCGGGTATGAAATCCCCCTT
>CAZHVH010000501.1:0-2953 GCA_964535855.1 uncultured bacterium | reverse complement strand
TCCAACGCCGTCAAGTTCACGCCCGAGGGGGGAAGCGTCACGATCCGCGCCTCGCTCGACGATAAGGAGTTCACCTTCACCGTCCAGGACACGGGAATCGGGATCAGGGAGGAGGACATGCCGAAGCTCTTCGAGGAGTTTGTCCAGATCGACTCCTCCTACTCCAGACAGTACGAGGGAACAGGGCTGGGTTTGGCGTTGACCAAAAGGCTGGTCGAGATGCACGGCGGCAGGATATGGGTTGAAAGCGAATACGGTAAAGGAAGCAAGTTCAGCTTCACCATACCCAGGGGAGCACCTGCTACCGAGGTGGGGGAATCGCCCGCCAGATCGACCGTGGAGGAGAACCGGCTCATCCTAGTCGCCGAGGACAACCCTCAGGCCGCACATCTGCTCCGGCTATACCTAGGCGAGGCGGGATATGAGGTCGAGGTGGCCCAAAACGGAGCGGAGGCGATCGAGAAGGCACGCGTCTTGAAGCCCTTCGCCATAACCCTGGACGTTATGCTACCTGTAAAGGATGGATGGCAGGTACTTCAGGAACTGAAGTCCCATCCTGAAACCTCCGATATACCGGTGATAATCGTATCGGTCGTCGATGACTATCAGCTCGGTTTTTCGTTGGGCGCCACCGGATATCTCGTAAAACCCATAGATAGAGATCAGCTCATGGAATTGCTGGAGGGATTGAAACTGCAGATCGATAAGGTTATGGTCGTGGAGGATCAGGAGGAGCTGTTGAAAGCCATCGAGGAGATAAGGGGATGGAGGAAAGGAAAATCCTGATCGTCGAGGATAACGCGAGAAATCGAAGGCTTTTGAAGGTGTTGCTCAGGTCATACGGCTATCAGGTGATGGAGGCTCAAAACGGCGCTGAGGCGCTGAGGGCCGTCGAAACAGGTCAACCTGACCTGATACTCATGGATATACAGCTGCCGGGGATAAACGGCCTGGAGCTCGTGAAGAAGATCAAGGACGAGTTCGGGGATATACCGGTCATAGCCGTGACCGCCTACGCCATGAGGGGCGATAGGGAACGGATACTTTCGGCAGGCTGTGACGGTTACGTGAGCAAACCCATAGACACGAGGGAGCTGCCGAAGGTTATAGCCAAAACGCTTGAGGGCAGAGATGGATGAGCGCATCCCAAGGATACTCGTTGTGGACGATGATCCGAGGAACGTGAGGCTGCTCAAGCGGATCTTAACCTCTGCAGGGTATAAGGTGGAGGAGGCGTATTGCGGGGAGGATGCCGTGGAGATGGCACTGGAAGACCCACCTGACCTCCTCCTTTTGGACGTGATGATGCCCGGTATGGACGGATATGAGGTTTGCAGAAAGCTGAGGTCGGATCCGAAGACGGTCGCCGTGCCGATCGTCATGGTAACGGCGCTGAGCGGGAAGAGGGAGAAGACCAGAGCCCTAGAATACGGGGCGGACGACTTCATAACCAAGCCTTTCGAACGGGTGGAGATCCTCGCCAGGGTCAGATCCTCGCTGCGCGTCAAAAGGCTCCATGATGAGTTGGTGGAGGCCAACAGGCGGCTGGAGGAGAGAAATCTGCTCTTTGAAACGGAGCTCTTCATGGCGCGGGAGCTACAACAGGCGTTGATGATACAGGAGATACCGAGGATCTGCGGGGTGGAATTCGATTACAGATATGTGCCCACCTTCACCGTCGGTGGCGATTTCTTCTTCATTCAGGCCGTCTCAGAGTCCTGTCTCGGCCTCTTTATCTCCGACGTGATGGGACATGGCCCACAGGCGGCGATGGTGACAGCGATCATAAGGACACTCCTTTCAAACTTCCTCCGCGATGATCCCCCTCCCTCAAGGTTGCTATCTCAGATGAACGAGCGGTTCACCGCTGTCATGCCGAAATCCTATTCCATGATGTTCGCCTCAGCGGCCTATATACGTCTGGATGCCAGATCCGGAGAGATGATCTTCTCAAACGCCGGCCATCCCCCTCCGTTTCTGCTGAGGAGAGATGAGGGCGAGATCGATATGATCACAACCCCGAACTCCATCGCCCTTGGCCTTGACCGGGAGGCTAAGTACCAAGATATCAAGCTTCAGATGGGGGTTGGAGATGGGATCTTCATGTATACCGACGGCCTCTTCGAGGCCAGGGATAAATCGAATGAGATCTTCGGATTGGACAGACTCCACCAACTCCTCAAGGAGGGGCTGACTATGCCCTCCGGCAGGCTTCTCGATTTCATCCTGGATAAGGTTATGAGCTTCGCCGGGGAAAAGCATATGGATGACGATTTAACCGCCCTTTGTCTGAACTACAAATTCGGAGGTGAAACATGCTGAAATGGGGTGTGCTGGGTGCAAGCGGCGTGGCGAACCGCCGTACCATGCCCGCCATAAACGAATCCAGATACGGCGTGCTTCACTCGCTCTTTTCAAGAAGCGAGGAAAAGGCCAGGGAGCTGGCCGAAAGACACGGAGCTGAGAGGTACTATTGGAACCTGGAGGAGTTCTTCGATGACGATGAGATGGACGCCGTGTACATCGCCACTCCCGTATATCTCCACTGCGAACACCTCCTGAAGGCCGTCGAGAGAGGGCTGCATGTGCTCTGCGAAAAGCCGATGGCGATGAATGTCGAGCAGTGTCAAACGATGATAGATGCGTGCAGGGGAAAAGGACTTCACCTTCAGATATGTTTCCTCTTCAGGTTCCACTCCTGTTTCCAGAAGATACGGAAGATGGTCCAGGATGGGGTTTTAGGCCAGATCATTGAGGCGAGGATGCCGTTTCTGAAGTGGTATCCCCTCCCCGAAGGGGCATGGCGCAGGATACCGGAACAGGGAGGCGGCGGGACGCTTATGGATCTGGGAGCGCATAACGTGGACCTGATGAGGTTCATCATAGGAAGCGAGGTGAAGGAGGTCTCGGCCTTCTGCAGCAACTGGGCTCTGGGATATGAGGTGGAGGATAC
>CAZHVH010000500.1:0-2954 GCA_964535855.1 uncultured bacterium | reverse complement strand
TAGAGTATGTCCTGCTCAAGGGGGTTAACGACAGCGATGAGGATGCCCACAGGCTTGTGAAGCTCCTCCGCGGCAAACCCGCCAAGTTTAACCTGATCCCGTTCAACCCGGCCGAGGGAATGGAGTTCCAGCCGCCCGATATCGAAACGGTGGAGCGGTTCAGGTCAATACTGGCTAAAGAAGGACATTTCGTCGCCTCAGTCAGGTTCAGCCGGGGGGCGGATATATCCGCTGCCTGCGGACAGCTCAGGGCCAGATATCAGACGGATTGATGGGATCTAGCGGATTCTTAAGAGCTCCACGTCGTCGAACCAAACGGCGCCTCCGTTATCCTCCGAGCGGAGGATGACCCTCATCCATCTCGTCCACTGAGGCGGTTCCGATTCGACCTCTATCTTTCTCCAGGCGATGTCTCCGGCGACTGACTCGCTCTCCGACCTGGAGATCGGGTTATAAGCTCCGTCGTAAAATTCCAGAGCGACAAAGCTCCTTCCGGTCGCACCCCTCGTCTCGATCCAGCACGACAGCTTGTATCTCTCGCCATCCCGAACGCGGATCGCCCTCCTCCATGTTTGACGCCATTCTATCCCACTCTTCGGGGCCCAGAGGATCAAAACCGAGCGTTTCCCCGTTTTGACGTGTTTCTCCCAGTGTGTGCCAGCCCGATACCACTTTGCCCTTCCGGCCCTGTCGGTCAGATCGAGCCAGCCTATGTACCATCCGTCCGGGATGTCATCCCCATCGTCCTCCTCGAAGGAGGGGTTGAAGGCGAGGTTAACGCCGATCGGGTTGGAGGGGATCTGAGCAGGTATGGCGGCGAATTGGAGGGCGGAATGGAGGACATCGGCACAGACGTCGGCGCATTCCAACGCACACCTCGTGGCGGCTGAGCGGAAATCGCCTCCCCTCTCGGCTAGAATCCGTCCTACGGCCTCGACCACCTTCGGATGCATCACGTCTCGCTCACACAGCCTTTTCGCTTCCTCCAGGGGAATGCCCGCCCATTCGATAAGCGGCTTCATGTTCATCTCCGCTCTCCTGACCAACTCCTCGATGTATTTGGGGATCTCATTTGCGACCTCCTCGGGCCTCTTCCCTAGACGGCGCGGGGTGTAGCCGTCGAGATGGAACCTCTCAGCATCTATTCTGCCGGAGTTGCGATGTATCGGCTGGAGATAGGGAAACGAAGCGCTATCCTGTATATAGTGAAGTAATACCCCCAGAAACCGAACTCCATCCTCCACCCTGCCCTCCCTCAGGGTCTCCACCGCCTTAAGAAAGTAAATCGGAGTGCATTCATAAGAGGCGGGAGGACCGTGGAAGTAAAACCTCCCCTTGCCTAGAGCCGGATCGTAGAGACAATAGAACGAGATCTCCCACTCTCTCCGGGTATCCGGAAATCTAGGTTTTCCGGGATCGCCCGTTCCACCGCCCCACTCCCCGTAACACGCCCAGTTCATGTCGGGGAAACCACAGTAGAGGTTTATCAGGGCGGATTTCTCAGCGCCTATGTATTCCAGATCCTCAGCGGGCAGCGCTTCGATCGCAACCTCTGTTATCCGGTGGTGCACGGTTAACGGCCAGGCATATATGAGGAGTTCCAACAGGACGAGTTCCAACCCCATGGTTTTCACCTCTATAAGGTTTCAGCCTTCGGGCCTTATGATACTATGAAACGGATAGGTTCGACAATCCTAAATGACAATGACTACAGGTGGCTATGATGATAACAAATGACCCTCTATTGACCGAGCTTCCCTGATGATGATAAGATGAGGGAACCACGAAATGGGAGGTATCAGCGATGTGGCGTTTAAGAGCAACCTTGATCCTCGCGATGTTCGCCGCCGTGACAGCCGTTCCCGCTCGTGCAGGGGAAGGGGTCTGGTTAAACGTGAGGGATTTCGGAGCGGTGGGAGATGGAGAGGTCGATGACACGGAGGCGATTCAAAAGGCGATAGAAGCCAGCCGTAGGGAGAATATACCTCTCTTCTTCCCAAGGGGCCGATACAGGGCGACTCAGCCCCTGACCATCGAGGCTCAGTCGCTCATCGGCGCTTCCTCCGGCGGCTGGAACGCCGATAACTCCCCTATGCCTCAGATATTGGTAGAACATCGATCTGGCCCCGCTCTCACGATGAAGGAGGGAGCCTCCGTGTACGGGCTGGCCTTCATGTATCTGAAGAAGGGTAAGGATCGGTTCCCGCCTGCCATCCTTCTCTCCGGCGGTGGGCTCTCGCTGGCGAACATACGGCTGCAATATCCCGACGACGGCATCATGGCCGATGGGGAGAACAACATCGGCCGGCTGAACATCGAGAACGTCTTCATCGTCCAGCCCCGCGGCATAGGGGTTTATGTGACCCGCACGCTTGATATCCCCACGCTGCGCAACATCGAGATCTGGTGCAACGGGCCGATGCAACCAGGGCCGGCCTTCAAGTTCGGACATAACGACGATCTGAGGGCAAGTCATCTGTTCGCCTTCAACGTTCAGGTCGGGTTCCTGTTTGAGGATGACCCTGTCAGCGGGAAAGGAACATGGGGAACCTTCACCAACTGCTCCACCGATTCGTGCTCCATCGGCTGGCGGATCGAGGGGAAGTGGCATGACATCAGCATCGTCGGTGGGATCTTCTGGAACCATCACACCAGCCTCCATCTTCGCAGCCCGGGCGCCAAGGTGAGGGTGACGGGGGCTGAGCTCCAATCCAACGGCGCGCCGGCGATCCTGTGCGAGGCGTGTCGCTCGCTTATCGTGACGTGCTGCCGGTTCGATCGGGCCTTCGACAATCCGAAGGTCATGTTCGCCGACTTTCGATCGGTAAACGCCCTCACCTTTATCGGCAATCAGTTTTCGTCCTATGGGCCGGGCGTCCGCGTCGGTCCTGACGTGAGGCAGGGGATCATCAGCGGCAACATCTTCGAGCCGTCCCCCTGTGGGCATATCATAG
>CAZHVH010000499.1:0-2954 GCA_964535855.1 uncultured bacterium | reverse complement strand
CCCGAGGATTCGGATCCGGAGTTGATATCAGCGTTCATAACGGAGACACAAGATCTGATATCCGAAGCCGAATCAGCACTTCTATCACTGGAAGCTAACCCCGATGATATGGACGCCGTCAACACCGTCTTCCGAGCATTCCACACCGTCAAAGGAACTGCCTCCTTCCTCGGACTCGAACACCTCTCAAACCTCGCTCACCACGCTGAATCTCTACTCTCAAGAGTCCGCGACGGGGAGATAAAACTCATCGGCACATACGCAGATATCGCCCTCAACTCTGTGGACATGATCAAAGAGTTCATACAGATCATCCAAAACGGATTAGGCGGAGAACAGATGAGGCTGCCGGAGGGATATGAAAAACTGATTGAGATCCTAAGCGATCCCCAACAGGAGACAAATCCCCATGAAGATGTGCCCAGAGTGGGAGATATCCTGGTCGCTCAAGGCAAAGCTGAACGGGATGAAATCGAAGCCGTTGCCCTCGACAAGGGAGACAGACCGATCGGTGAAGCCATCGTGAGATCAGGCGCGGCAACTCTCACTGATGTCGCACATGCCATCAGAACTCAGAAGAAGATGATCGCATCGGAATCGACACCGGAATCTTCCGTCCGAGTTAGAACCGATCGACTCGATAGATTAATCGACATGGTAGGCGAACTTGTCATCGCATACTCCATGGTGGCTCAGGATGAGGCCGTCAGAAGCGATGAGGGGGAGTTGCAGAAGAAGGTCACTCATACGGGCAAGATCATACGCGAGTTGCAGGATCTAACCCTCTCCCTCCGCATGGTGCCCCTGAAACCTGTCTTCCAGAGGATGACGAGACTTGTGAGAGATCTATCCAAGAGAAGCGGCAAGCTCATCAACTTCATCACAGAAGGGGAGGAGACGGAGATCGATCGGAACATGGTCGATATCATCAAAGATCCCCTCATACATATGATACGCAATGCCGTGGATCACGGGATCGAGTTGCCCGACGTCCGGGAGCGAAGAGGGAAACCCAGGGAGGGGGTGATCCGATTGGCGGCATATCACTCCGGCGGCAACGTGGTTGTCGAGGTTCAAGACGATGGCGCCGGACTGAATAAAGAGAAGATCGTGCAGAAGGCGATCTCAAAGGGGTTGATAAGATCTGCCAAGGGGATGACAGATAGGGAGATCTATAACCTCATATTCGCTCCCGGATTTTCCACGGCTGAGGAGGTGACAGATGTATCTGGAAGGGGAGTCGGGATGGATGTTGTCAAGAGGAATGTGGAGTTGCTGGGAGGAAGGATTGATGTATCCTCACAGCAGGGTGAGGGGACCACCTTCACATTGAAGCTTCCCCTGACCATGGCCATCACCGATGGGATGTTGGTCAGAGTTGGAGAGGAACGGTACATCATCCCGACGGCAAGTATCTATATGAGTTTCTGTCCGAGACGAGAGGATCTCTCCACCTATGCCGAGCGAGGGGAGATGGTGGTCTTCCGCGGAGAGCTGATGCCGGTTTTCCGGTTGCATAAGCTGTTTGGGATAGAGGGAGCGGTTGAGGATCCCACAGAGGGGCTACTTGTGATAATGGAGGATGGAGATCAGCGATATGCATTGCTGGTTGATGAGCTTCTATCGCAGCATCAGGTGGTGGTCAAATCATTGGGAGAGGGTTTAGGGAATATCGAGGGCATATCAGGAGGAGCGATATTAGGGGATGGGCGAGTAGGCCTTATACTCGATCCGGCGGGGATATCTTCCATAGCCAGACGAAAGGAGGAGATAAGATGAAGGAAGAAAGGGTTAATCAGAAAGGAGGGAAGTTTCTGACGTTTTTCCTGGGAGAAGAGGAGTATGGATTGGAGATATTGAAGGTGCAGGAGATCAACGGGATGATGCCTGTTACGCGTGTTCCCAGGGTGCCGGATTACGTGAGGGGTGTCATAAACCTTCGAGGGAAGATAATACCGGTAATAGATCTGCGGTTGAAGTTCGGTATGGATCCTGTGGGAGAGACGGAGGAGACGTGCATAATAGTGGTTCACAGTGGAGGGGTACAGACAGGGATAATAGTGGACAAGGTGTCAGAGGTTATAGACATAAGTGGGGATGAGATAGAGGAGGCGCCGTCCTTTGGGGTTGATATCGATACAGATTATATCCTGGGGATGGCCAAGAGTGACGGAAGGGTGAAGATCCTGCTTGATATCGATAAGATCTTAGCCACTCACCAGAAAATCGATATCCAGCCGTTGATATCGAATAAAGATGAGGAGGTGTGAAATGCTGGCGATTCTAAATAATAAGGATAAAAATGGATGGGACAAAAAGGTGGACCTGGATAGGGTGATTAGTGCTGTCGCTACCCCCATGTTTGTGGTCGATGAGAATCTCATCGTCAGGAGCGTAAGCGACGTTGCCCTGAAAACCCTGGGATACAGCCGAGGTGAGGTTGTCGGCAAAATGACATGCGCCGAGCTGTGCAAAACCCCCTTATGCGGAACGGCCAACTGTATGGTCAGAAGATGCATGCGCACCGGTGAAACCATCATCGAGGAAACCGAGGCTCAGACGCGGGATGGGAGGAGGGTTCCCATCGAAGCCTGCTGCAGCGCTATCTTCGACGATAAGGGCAAGCCGATAGGCGGGATGGAGGTGATACTCGATCGCACGGATCAGGAGATCGCCGTGGAGGAGATCAACCGGTTGAGCGCTGCGGCGGAAGCTGGACAGCTAAATGAGCGAGCAGATCCCGAGAAGGCTTCCACGGAGGGTTTCAAGAGGCTCTTCCAGGGCATCAATGAGATGCTGGATGCCATATTGGAACCGATCGGAGAGGCGGTCGCCGTCATCGATAAGCTTGCGGCGTTTGATCTGACCGCTCGGATGGAAGGAGAGTATAAGGGAGATCACGCCAGGCTCAAAAATTCCCTCAACGCGGCGATGGAGAATCTTCAGGAGTTCGT
>CAZHVH010000498.1:0-2967 GCA_964535855.1 uncultured bacterium | reverse complement strand
TAGGCGTCCACTGGATAGATCTTTTCAGATGGATTTCCGGCCAGGAGGTCAGATCGGTGGCGGCGAGGATCAACTCGCTCACACACGGGCTGGAGATAGAGGATAATTCGCATGCCCTGCTGGTTTTTGAAAGCGGAGCCGTCGCCTCGCTGGATATAAGCTACTCCGCCGCCTACGGATATGATCTTTTCGTTCAGGTGAGAGGAACGGAGGGCGTCATCTCATGGAGACCCCGGATGGACGGGCCGGGCGCGATCGAAATCACTCGAGGCAGGGAACGGGACGAGGTGGAGATAAAGGAGGAGAAAGCGGAAGGATACGGCGGAGCATGGGGTGTGAGGTTTTTGAAGGAGTTCCTGAAGGCGATCAGGGAGAATTCACGTCCCCCTATAACCGGGGAGGACGGCTATAGGGCTCTGAGGGTCGTCGAGGCGGCGTATGAGTCGTCGAGGGAGGGAAGATTCGTCGAGGTGAAATACGACGACTCAGTCGGATAACCCCTCCTTCAGGTCCTCAATGATATCTCCCACGTCCTCTAACCCCACCGAGAGCCTAACCAGGCCGTCCGTTATACCGAAACGCAATCTTTCCTCTCTCGGCACGGCGGCGTGGGTCATGGACGCCGGATGTGAGATCAAGGTGCGGGTATCGCCCAGGCTCACCGCCAGAGTACATAGCTTAAGGGAGTTCATCAGCTTCCTGCCGGCCTCCTCGCCGCCTTTCAGCTCGAAGGAGATCATCCCGCCGAAGAGCTTCATCTGTTTTAAGGCGACCTCATGTTGTGGATGGCTTGGAAGGCCGGGATACCTCACCATCTTAATCGCCGGATGTTTTTCCAGGAACCTCGCTATCTCCAGGGCGTTTTGCGAGTGGGCTTTCATCCTCAACGGGAGGGTGTGTATCCCCCTCATGATCAGCCACGCGTTAAACGGGCTTAAAACGCCGCCGTATATCCTCAGCGTCACCTTCCTGGCGCTTTCTATGAATTCCTTCCTCCCGATGATTGCCCCGCCGAGAGTATCGCCATGACCGCAGAGGTATTTGGTCATGCTGTGTATCACCACATCCGCCCCCAGCTCCAGCGGCTTCTGGCCGCACGGCGTGGCGAAGGTGTTATCTATAAAGAGCGATAGACCATGCCTTCTGGCGATATCCGAAATGGCCGCTATATCTATCACGTCAAGCGTGGGATTCGCCGGGGTCTCGATATAGATGAGCTTGGTGTTCGGACGGATGGCCTTCTCGAAGAGCATCGGGTTCGTCCCGTCAACGAAATCTACCTCCACGTCGAATCTCCTCAGGCTGTATGAGAGGAACTTGTAGGTTCCCGTGTAAACCCCCTTCGAACAGAGCACATGATCTCCCGAATCCAACATGGTGAGGAGGGCGGTCGTCACGGCGGCCATCCCGGAGGCGGTGACCAGAGCGTCCTCGCCTCCCTCCAAGGCGGCGAGCTTTCTCTCGAGAGATGTGAGGGTGGGATTTCCCCATCTGGTGTAAACGTATCCTTCCATCTCCTCGGAGAAGATCGCCGCTCCCTCCTCGGCGTTTCGAAAGGCGAAGGTGGTGGCTTGATATATCGGTGGCGCCACGGAACCGGTCGCCGGGCAGATCCCCTCGCCGGCATGTATGGCCAGGGTCGAAATACCTTTTCCCTTCAAGGCTTCACCTCCAGCACCTCGATCGATAGTCTGTTGAGCGTTCTGAGCACACCCTCACCGAACTCTAAGGCCGTATCCGATTCCAGCTTCCCGCCCGCAAGCTGAATGTGTGTGGCATCCGCCTGATACTCCCCGAGCGTCGGCTCCATACCGACCCATCTGCCGATGTACACCTCAGGCCAGAAATGATAGTAGAAGGCATCGCCCTGATAGACCAACCCGGCGCATATCCTGGTCGGTATCCCCACCGATCTTGCCAAAGCCGTAAAAAGGACGGTGTGTTCGGTACAATCTCCCTGTAGGGTTTCAAGCGTGTTTTTCGCCGATCCAAAGCCCATCTTCAGGGATTTATCGTAGATGTTCTCATAAACCCATCTGCATATCAGCTTGGCTGCCCGCCACGCGTTTCCTTCATCCCCTATGATCTCCCTCGCCTTCTTCCTGATATCAGGATCATCCGACTGAACGTAGAGCGTGGGCTTAAGGAACTGCGCCACTTCAAGGAAGTTTACGGGGATCTGTACCGATTTGGATTCATCCACAGGGGGTCTATCGATCTCAAGGATCGCCCGATCTCCCTCCAGAGGCTTGATCCTCTGCTCCTTGGAAGGCACGAAGGCTTTACCGATATCCCCTCCTTTGAGGGTCACAAGGGCTTTCAGGTGACGGGGATGACCATATATCGGTTGGCCGGAGGGGAAGAGCTTGGTGCCGATTATCACATCTATCTCGCCCACCTCACCGAGAGCCTCCTTCATATCGGTTTTGACGAGCTCCATCTTCATCCCCATCAGCCCTCTCATCTCCATCCTGTATGTCACCCCGTTCTCATCCAGCCACTCTCTGTTCTCAAGGCCGCCCATCATCTCCAATTTATAGCTGACGACGTAGACGGGGATTTCTTTGCCCTGATAGCTTACCTGATCTCGGCGAAGGACATTCACCTCAACCGGTATGGGCTTCAGGAGCTCCATGCTGAAAAGGTTCAGCCTGTATTTATCCCCGACCTTAAGCCCTCTCTTCAGGGCATAATATCCCAGCGCCTCCTCGAAGATCACATCATCCGGCAGATCCACCTCCTCCTCAACGGTTTTCCCACTGAGTTGCAGCTTTAGCCTCGCCTGTCTACCTTCGATCCAGCCTTCAGCTTTTCTGACCTGTCCGGGCTCGCTTATGCTGGAGATGAAATGTTTCGGCACCAGATCCATCCCCAGCAGTGATTCCTTAGTCTGGGAGAGTTCAAGCGATGTCCCCATCCGCCTGATCCTCATCCTCATCTCGGAGCGAATTCTGATGAATTTCTCAC
>CAZHVH010000497.1:0-2974 GCA_964535855.1 uncultured bacterium | reverse complement strand
GCTTTAAAGTTTTCCGAGTCAATGTCGAATATACGGAATGAGCTTTTCAGGCCAAGGGCTTTTTAACTCCTTCATAAGGAGGGTCGGTAGATGGCGTTTATCAGGACGAACTTGGGAGCCACGATGGTTCAGAGACACCTGCTGGAGATAAACAGGAACTTCAATACGTCTCTGGAGAGGCTCTCGACAGGGTTAAGAATCAGCAGGCCGGAGGACTCACCCGGCGAGTTCGGGATGCTATCGTTGCAGAACAACATAGTAAGGTCGATCGAACGAGGAGTTATAAACGCTCAGAATGCCGAAGGGTTATTGCAGACCGCTGAAGAAGGGCTGTCGAAGATAGATGAGATACTCAACAGGATGCACGAGTTGGCGGTGGAAGCGGCCGATAGCACGCTCTCCGCGGAACAGAGGCAGGCAGCTCAGGATGAAATAGAAGCTCTATTGGATGAGTTGAATGATGTACCGAATGCCGTGAAATATGCCGGTGTGCCATTGCTTTCAGTTGCCAAGAGGTGGGCTTCGATAGCGGGTTCCGCTTTGGGCACAACTGAGATCGATATCGAGAACTCCTCAGGCGGTGAGATCATATCGAACTCCTTTGTACCGGATGCGACTGGCGTTTATACAGTTAACACGGTCTTGAGGATCGGTGTGAGCCTGGATGGTAGTACACCGAACATGGGAAGGGTTGTGCTTAACTTCTCGGCTTCCTCCGCCGACGAACTAGCTCAGAAGGTCGAAAACGCTATTGAGGAACAGCTCGGCGGGGAATATGTCGAAGGTGGGGATCTTCACGTTGACGTCTATGCAACCAAGGAAGATGCCACTAAAACTAGATTGATATTTAGAACATCAACCGTCGCTGGTGATAAACCGGTAGCTTCGGTTGATGATGAGGGACGGATCTCCGGATCACCGATAATCAGAGCATCAGAGGTCTCGACGAATCCAGTCTTCTTCTCAGGCACATCCCAAGGTACAGGGAATCTAAAGGATGATAGGCTCAAGATCCTCATAGATGGTGAGACGGTTTACGCTGATGTGATCGGCAGCGATACCTTGACTCTGGTGACAGCGAATGCTGGAGCGGATGTTAAAACCATAACGATATCAGCCGATGATGCTGCTTTGTTCAAGAGGGGGGATTACATAGAGATAAGACAGGGGGTAACCACTGGAACAACTCAGATACTCCATATAGATGTCAGCGGCGATACGGCTACTCTCTATCTAAAAGAAAAGCTCTCAACCATCGGCTTTTCAAACGGATTGACTGCCAGCTATCTACCCTATATCAGAGCCACGAAGAGCGTCTATAAGCTTGGAGATTTAAGCTTAACAGCAGATGATGCTAACGCTACCGACACCAGTATTAAAGTTACTGGAAGTGATGCTGTTTATCTTAACGTTGGAGATAAGATTGTGATCACCCAAGGTGCCAATTCAACCACCAAGACTATTACTAGTATAAGTTATGACTCCACAAGTGGAAAGCACACAATTGAATTCGGAGAGCAAATCGGCTTTGCAGTCTCCGCTGGTGCTATCACTATGAAGATCGTCAACGGCGGGCAGCTCGCACGAGATCTGGAGTCCTCCCTGAACAACGCATCCCTCTATGCCGAGGATGTGGACGTAGGTATAGATGACTCCCGAAGCGTGGTGATCACATCGGGAATTTCGGGGACACAGAGCTACCTGAAGATATTGGGCGGCTCGGCGACGGACACTGAAAACATATCTCTCTTCAAAGAATTAGGGTTTACCTACCGACAGTATAACCAGGGGCAGGGCTCCGATTTTTCATTCCAACTTGGTGGTGCGGAGGATAAGTTCAATCTGTCGATAGATCTGGTCTCACCCACTAGTCTCGGTGCCGACGGGGTTGATATATCCGATATCGACGTCTCAAGTCAGGCAGGGGCAAACGCCGCTGTTGATAAGCTCGAGCAGGCCATCCAAAGCATCGGCACCACCGCCACTAAGGTCGGCTCGGCCATAAGCGCCATCAGACGGAGACAGGATGTGCTGGAAGTGCACCGTGAAAACCTGATCGAGCAGAGAGCCAGATTACAGGAGGTTGATTTCGCTCAGGAAACACAGAAATTCACACAGCTACAGATATTGCTCCAGTCGGCCACAGCGGTTCTAGCTCAAGCTAACGTTGTACCCACAACCTTGCTACAGCTGCTAGGCTGAGAAAAAGGGGGGAAAGGAGAAATTACCTTTCCCCTTGAGAACCGGGATAAAATGAAATGAACGTGAGAGGTCTCGATCTCATTGAGCCGGTTTTGAATCAGGCTCAGCCAAGTCATCTAGGAGTGCAGAAATCGCAGATCCCACAAGCTGAGACCGTTAGGCGTGGAATCTCCTTTTCCACGCCCGAAAACCTCAATCCGCAGATGCCACGGATAACTGACGTCAATCGCGAGCAGATCGAGAAGATCAGAGAGGAAGTGGTGAAAAGGATAACCGAGCGAAAGGATATCTTGGATATAATCAAAAAGCTGAATGAATATTTCCGAACCCTTGATGAATGTTACACGATACGGTACGACCCGGGGGCGGACAGGAACTACGTTGAGGTGCTGGATACCAGAGGAAACCAGATAAAGACAATTCCCCCGATGGAACTGCTTAAGATTATTGCTAGAGTGCGCCGGGTTTTAATGGCTGGCGGTAGCCTGAGGGAGGTCAATGGTGTACTTCTCGACGTTCTCAGATAAACCCCAAACCCCATATGAGCGCTATAAAAGGGCGGACATAGAGACGGCTGGGCAGAGGAAACTCATCCTGATGGCCTACGACGGGATTATCAAGAACCTGAACGAGGCAAAGGAGAACATAAAAAAACGTGACATAATGGCGGCTACGTTGAACCTCACAAAGGCTCAGGAGATCGTGAGCGTCCTGTTCCACAGCCTCGATTTCAGCGTAGGTAAGGTGGCATACGAACTGGGTAGTTTCTACG
>CAZHVH010000496.1:0-2974 GCA_964535855.1 uncultured bacterium | reverse complement strand
TCATGTCTTATGCCGCAGATGGCACATCGTATCTTACCCTTCATCCTTGCCTCCTCTCCGAATTCAGGTCTATCACAACCCTTCGATGGTGGGGCATCGCCGAAAGGGAGAGCTCCCTTAGAAACTCCATCTCAGCACATCTGATCAGATCGTCGAAGATCCCGGAGAGTCGCAGGATCAGATCGGCGTCGGGATGGAAGATATCCACCGGCTGGATCATTCGGCTCAGCGCCACCTCATCCGCCAAAGCCAGGAACTCAGACCACGCCCTGTCGTATGATTCAAGCAGGAGCCTCCTCCCCATATCATCGGCCGCCTCATCATATCTCCGCCGGATTTCCTCCCACCTTCCCCAGAAGGTGGCCTTCAGGTCTTTCGTCTCATCGAGCGTCATGAGGAATTCCCCCATCACCTTCTCGCGCGGTTCACCGAGCAACAGCTCGGAGCATCCCTCGATGATCCGTGTGATCTCGGGGGATATATCCTCGGCCGTAAGTATCCGGCGTCGCATCGAATAGAAACGCTCCCTATAAGGCGCAATCACCCCATCATATCTCATCTCGGCCCTTCTGGCCGCAAATCCCGCCTCCTCGGCGGCCCGCTGAGCCTTAAAGATGATCCGGGATATCTCCTCATCACCTCCGATGTTCCCTCCGTATAGCCTGACCAGCTCATCCTCGAGCGATGTGAAGAACCTGGATACGCCGGGATCGCCCTGTCTGCCGGAGCGGCCAGCCAGTTGGTCGTCTATTCGCCGCGCCTGATGTCTCTCCGTGCCGATCACGTATAGCCCCAGATGGAACCTGATCCTTCGCTCCTCACCCCCACTCCCCCTTACCACGATTAGATCGCCCTCATCGCTGAACGGGATTCCCTCCTCGGAGAGCCTCTTTTTGAGCTTTTCCCCCTCGAACTCCGAGAAGATCTCCACCTTGACGGTGCATCCCTCCTCAACGGCTTCTTTTATCTTTTCGATGTAGTTATCGGTCACGAGCTCGAAGAGGTTCGGATGGAGCTTGATATCCGTGCCCCGTCCGGCCATGTTGGTGGCGACGGTGATCCTGTAAGGCTCACCGGCATGTTTGACGATCTGGGCCTCGGCGGCATGGTTCTTGGCGTTGAGCACGGCGTGGTTTAACCCCCTCTCCTTCAGCATGCGGCTTATCCTCTCCGACGTTTCGATCGATCTCGTTCCGACCAGTATCGGAACGCCGAGCCGATGGAACCTTTCGATCTCCTCCACCACCGAACGAAGCTTTTCCGATTCGGTCTTGAACGTAGCGTCGGGGAGCTGGGCCCTGATGACGGGACGATTGGTCGGGATCTTCACCACCTTAAGTCCGTAAAGCCTGTGGAACTCCTCGGCGTTTGGAGATGCCGTCCCGGTCAATCCGGCCAATCTCCCGAAGAGTTTGAAGAGGGCGGGATAGGTTATCCTCGCGCTGATCCTCTGATCGGGTCTGATGGGGAGGTTCTCCTTACACTCCAGAGCCGGATGCAATCCACCTTCGAAGCGTTTGTCCGGCGCCGTTCTGCCGGTGAACTCATCCACCACGATCACCCTGCCGTCTCGGACGATGTAATCCACATCGCGCCTGAAGAGCTTAAAGGCACGGATGAGCTGGACGATGTTCCTGTATAACCTCCATCCTCCGGAGAGCCGATCGAACCTTACACCGTGGGCGGCAACGAACTCGTCCCCCTCCGCTGTGAGCCAGGCCGATCTGGTCCTCTCGTCCAGCCCGTACAGCAATCCCTCCTCCAAAGTCTCTCCCCTCCCCTCTATCCGGAGCCTCGATTCAAGGAGGGAGCTCATTCTGGAAAGTTCGGGCCGCTCGGCCAGGACCTTGAGCAGCCTGGGATTGGACGGATCGGCACGCCTCAACCTGGCTATGGCGAGGGCGAGATCCCTATCTTCCATTTCTCCCGATTCGATCTCATCCAGGGCCTTTTTGACCCTTTCGGATTGAACCCTCATCATCTCCGAGGCGATCCATTTGGCCCTGGACATCTCGCCTGATCTTGGCTCTTCGATCCCCGCGATTATGAGCGGGGTTTGAGCCTCGTCTATCAACACCGTATCTATCTCATCGATTATGGCCGCCTCAAGTTCTCCCTGAACCACCTCACGGGTTGATAGAGCAAGGTTATCGCGCAGATAGTCGAAGGCCAATTCGTGATTTGAACAGTAGATCACGTCTCGGGAGTATTCCCTCCTTCGCTCGAAGCGGGAAAGCTGTGAGGTGACGCAGCCGACGCTAAGCGAGCATACCTCGAAGAGGGGTTTCATCCATTCGGCGTCACGGCGGGCGAGGTAATCGTTGATCGTCACGACATAGGTCCTCATCCCCCTGATCGCCCAGACGCATGCTGACATGGCCGCCACCAACGTTTTGCCCTCTCCGGTCTTCATCTCGGCTATACATCCGTCGATGACCGTTATGGCTCCTAGGATCTGGACGTCGAAGGGGTGAAGCCCTACGCCTCGTCGAGCCGCCTCGCGGATGGCCGCCAGAAGATAGGGAAGGGTGATGGATCGGGGCGATCGGCGTGCGCGGCGGAACAGATCTCGAATCCCTTCGTCGCTCATATGTGCTAGACCCTCGCCGTATCCCCCGACCTCCTTCAGCAGTCTCAGATATCTCCCGGGCAGGCCGCTCACAGCTCATCTCCCCGCCGTTCAGGTTCCCATCGCCCTCTCTATGGCCTTCATCAGCTCCTCTTCGGCGATCGGCTTGGTGAGAATGAACCTCTCTGAAAGCCAGAACTCCCCGGGGTAGGGCGTCTCTCGGCCTCTGATATCCATCGAGGAGACGAGAAGAAGCGGGATATCCTTCGTCTCATCTTCCTCTCTGAACCTATTCACCAGGCTTAATCCCTCGCTCCACGTTTCCATCATGATATCCACCAGGATGAGATCCGGTTTCCCCTCCTTGGCAGCTTTGAATCCCGTTTTGCCGTCGGGGGCGGTCAT
>CAZHVH010000495.1:0-2977 GCA_964535855.1 uncultured bacterium | reverse complement strand
AAATCCCGGCTCAGATTTCTACCCCGCCTGGTCTCCCAGCGGAGAAAGGATAGCTTTCTTCTCCTATAGGGACGGGAATGCCGAGATCTACGTCATGAACGGCGATGGTGAGAAGCTCAGGAGATTGACTCGCAACGAGGCTGAGGACAAGGCTCCCGCGTGGTCTCCTGACGGTAGGTGGATAGCCTTCAGTTCCGATCGATCGGGCAACTTTGACATCTGGCTTATGGATGATCGAGGTGAAAAGTTGAGGCGGCTGACGGATAGCCCTGCAGATGAGATCCTGCCGGCATGGTCTCCCGATGGTGAGAGGATCGCTTTCGCCTCGAACATGAGCGGTGACTGGGAGATCTATCTGATGGATCTGAGGGAGGGAAGGGCGGAAAAGCTGACGAATTCACCTGGCTTGGATTCCTATCCTGCTTGGTCTCCCGATGGCACGGCGATCTCCTTTACCTCCATGAGGGAGGGGGATATGGAGATCTACCTGATGGATGAGGAGGGGAAACTGCTGCGAAAGCTTACCGATAACGATGTGGATGATGCCGTTTCAAGATGGTCGCCTGACGGAAACCACGTCATTTATCAATCCGAGGGTGAAAGGGGAAACTGGGAGATCTGCGTTATGGATCTGAGGACAGGCAAGGAGCGCAGGATCACGCAAGGCGAAGACTGGTATGTTGAACCGGCCTGGCAGCCGAGACACAGCACCGTAGGGGTTAATCCGCTCGTCGATTTTAGGATCACGTGGGGATGGATAAAGGGGGAAACTCTAAAAAAGCGAAGATCGAGGAGGTAAAATCAGCATGTTCAAGATTATGTTAACTTTGTCCGCGGCCTTCGGACTGGCGTTTGGGATCACATTCCTCGCTATGGCCGTGGAGATCGGAGTTGAGGCCGAGGATGCTGATACCATCGAGGCGCCGATGGTCATCGCCACTCCGGATGAGGCCGCCGCGCAGGGAGGACCGAAACCGGATGAACCGTCCGGGGGAAAGTTCATATGGATGCCCGGACCTCCTGGAACCGGTGGCGGCGGTAAGGGATTTGCAGAGTTTTACGTCAACATACCCAAGGCCGGAACCTACGCCATCTGGGGGAGGGTGATAGCGTGGGACGGAAACAGCGACTCCTTCTGGGTGACCGTCGTCCCACCCGACCCTGCAGATCAGAATCCTCAGGACACGGAGGATACCCATTACAGATGGGCTGTGCAGCAGGGGAACGAGTGGCACTGGGATAAGATCAACCAGTGGCTGGATGGAGGAACCTTCGAGAGGAAATGGGATATACCGGCTGGTAAGACGCTCATCAAGATCTGGACCCGTGAGGACGCCACGATGCTCGACTGTCTCTATATCACCGACAACCTCTCGGACGATGAGGCTGAAGTTCAGCCGAAGCTGCCCTCAGAGCTGGCGACGGCTGTGGAACCCGCGGGGAAGCTCTCAACCACTTGGGCCAAGGTTAAGTCGGCCCGATGAAGCCTATGAGGAGCCGAAGGACGAGAATCGGCCTCTCGACTCTCGTCCTTCGACCCTCAACTAAAGCTAAAGGGGGAGATACCTTGATCGGAAGAACGTTAGCAGCGGGACTGGTGATATCCTTCTGCATGGGTCTTCTTCCCCTAACCCATGCGAAAGAGGTAGAAATAGCGCTAGAGGCCGAGCTGGCGAACACGATTCAACCTCCTATGGTGGTAGGCGTGCCGGAGGACGCCAAGAAGCAAGGTGGGCCTCTTCCGGATGAGCCTTCCAGAGGCCAGTTCATCTGGGCCCCTGGGCCACCTGCCACCGGAGGCGGCGGTCAGGGATTTGCAGAGTTCATAGTGGATATCCCCAAGAAGGATACATATGCCATCTGGGGCAGAGTCATAGCCTGGGACGGAAACAGCGATTCCTTCTGGGTGACAGTCGTCCCACCCGATCCTGAGGATCAAAATCCGCAGCAGTCCGGGGACACCCATTACAGATGGGCCACTCAGCAGGGAAACCAGTGGCACTGGGACAGGATAAATCAGTGGCTGGACGGAGGAACCTTCGACAGGAAATGGGAGATACCCCAGGGGGAGGTACTGATCAAGATCTGGACACGCGAGGACGCCACGATGCTCGATTGTCTTTTCATCACCAGCAACGAAGGTGCCATCGATCCGAACTCGGCCAACGTTCGGACGCCAACCGATGCGGACGTGGAATATCAGAAGACGGGAGGCAAAATCGCCGTCTCGGCTAAAGGTAAACTGACCACCACATGGGCGAAGATCAAAGGGATGTAAGATTCATAATGAAAGGGGTACGGCGTTGCCGTGCCCTAAATCCTCCATGGAGAAGGAATCCCTCTAGCGGATCATTCCATGAAAGCTGAGGAACACTATTTCGGCGGGACGTAGGGCTCACGCGAGATGCTGGGGAAACCTGAGGGTAGAAACGGCGTCACGATACGTGCCATCCTGATAGGCCTTGCTTTCGTCCCCCTTAACATCTACCTTGTCATGCAGTGGGAGACCGTCTGGGGGGCACAGTATCCTACCACGATGAGCATATTCTACAACGCCATCTTCTGCCTGTTTCTGGTATCCCTCCTGAACCTAGCCCTTAAGGCCATCCTCCCCAGAAGAGGCCTGTCTCAGGGAGAACTGCTCACGATATACGTGCTGCTTATAAACTCCATCACGGTCACCAGCCATGATTACACACACAGCATCTTCTGCACCTTGGGGGTAGCACGGTGGTTTGCCACGCCTGAAAATGAGTGGAGCACTCTGTTTTGGAGGTACCTGCCGGAGTGGACCACGGTGAACGACGAGAAGGTGTTGCGGGGGTTTTATGAGGGCGAATCGACCTTCTACACCGCTCAGCATATGCTGGGATGGCTAAAGCCGATGATCTGGTGGACCGTCTTCCTGACGGCTATGGTTTTCATCATGATCTGCCTGAACGTCATCGTCAGAAAACAGTGGATAGAGCATGAAAAG
>CAZHVH010000494.1:2772-2978 GCA_964535855.1 uncultured bacterium | reverse complement strand
GAAGGCAAATCCGTCAATCCTGAAGGTCTTGTCCTTCACTACGACGCATCGAAGGTGATCGGCAATACCTGGATAGATCTAAGCGGCAACGGGAATCATGGGACGATTCACGGATGCCGAAAGCTCATCGTGCCGAGGTGGGATGGGCTGAAGTTTAATGGTGTTGATGACTGGCTCAACGCCGGAACCGGCGTTGGATCGAGTAT
>CAZHVH010000494.1:1357-2762 GCA_964535855.1 uncultured bacterium | reverse complement strand
CCTTTCAATTTAAATCAGGATCGGCTATGCTGGTTCAAGATCCAGGCAATTCCTATAAATGGATAGCAGGATATGCTAATTTGAGCTTCTATGTGAGAACAGCTTCAGGAGTCACTAATACTCCAGCTATCAGCTTTGATTATCATCAGCCGATACACCTGATCTATCTTTATAATAAAAATGCCGGGAATCGACTTCAAGTCTTTCTTAATGGAAAGCTCCGGGCGACAGCGACCGGCTATCCAGAAGATATCGTTCCTTCAACTGGGAACCTCCAGATCGGAGGTCATTATACCGGTCCTAATAACGGCTTTGAAGGGAAAATTCATGAGATTCGGATCTACAATCGCGCCCTTTCTGATACCGAAATCGATCGCCATTTCAGAGGACTGACGCCTTCAAAAAGCGGTCTTGTGCTCTGGCACAAATACACCAAACAGACCGGAACCACCGTCCCTGATCTATCGGGCAATGGGAACGACGGAACGGTTTATGGCGCAGAGTGGACGAGAAGAGAACCCGTCCGGTGAGGTGAGATCTTGCTCCTGAGAAGAGGCTCCAGAAGTTTGAAGGTGATGGAGATTCAGAAGAAGCTTCGTAAGCTCGGTTATTCCGTTCAGATAGATGGAATCTTCGGCGAGGAGACCGAGCGGGCGGTGATACTCTTTCAGCTTGAGCATGGGCTTCAGGCTGATGGGCTGGTCGGATCTCGGACTCTCGATTATCTAGAGGCGATCGGGAAGAGGCGAAAGCGATGGGTGATCGAGGAGTTCCACAATTACGGCTCTGGCGAAGTTTTCTGGCGTAAGACGGAGCAAGGAGTGGAGATTCAGGGTCAAGGTTATGTCCGCTGGCATGCCAACAAGCTCAGACAGGTTCGGGCTGTTGTGAGGACCTATCTCCCGATAGCCACGAGAGAGGCGGAACGGTTCGAGATACCGAGGGAGTATATCCTGGCGACGATCCTCACTGAGAGCGGCGGCAATCCCTTCGCCTATCGATATGAGCCTCGGCTGGATCAATCCTCTCTCGGCGTTATGCAGGTGTTAGAAGGGACAGCCGAGAGCTTAGGGCTTGATGATCCGGAGCGTCTGTTCGATCCGGAGATCTGCATTCATTACGGAGCGAAGCTGATTGCCGAGCAGAGCAGATTCACCCTGCTTGATCCCGTCCTCGTAGCGGCGGCCTACAATGCCGGTCGGATCGCTCCGGGATCGAACAAATGGAATCTGAGGATGTTCGATGATTATGCCGGAAAATGGGTGAGATTCTACAACGATGTCATGGAGCTTCTGCGAGAGGTGGGAGAATGAAAGCCGAAGAAATCTGTGGAGAATGTCTAAAGCTGATCGAGCGTGAGCTTGGAGGGACATCGATCTGCATCGGGAAGTTGGAGAAAAGCGAC
>CAZHVH010000494.1:0-1257 GCA_964535855.1 uncultured bacterium | reverse complement strand
AAAGAACTTCTTCGCCTTTGCATCAAAGGCGGAGGCATATGGTGCGTCTCCGAGCTGGACAAGGATGACGCCAAGGATTTAGGAAAAGCTCTTATCGGAGCCGCAGGACTTATTTCATGAAGGTCGAGAGTCTAGGGTCTAGAGTCCAGAGTCTTAATCTCATCTCTCGACCCTCGTCTCTGGACTCTCGACTCTTGATTCTTCAGGAGGTTATCAAAATGAAGCTCGGAGAATATTACGCACTCAAGGGTGAAGAGGACGAGAAGAGGCTCTTGAAGGACGAGCCGTGTTTCCTCTTCACTCCCTGGCAACTTCGGGTTGCTCATGATCGATGGGTCAAACTTGGAAGGAGGAAGTTCCTGACCAGGAAGGATCACCTTGAGCGGGAGAAGAAGATCCTGAGGCTGAGGGTTCAGTTCATGCAGGAGGAGATGAAGGGACTCCGTCCGCTCAAGATTTTGTGGAGGAACTTCATCTCGTTTTGGAAGGATCGGTTTTAGCTGGAGAAGAGGCCTTTATTTGATTGTCTCAAAGTATTCCATCAGGGACTGCTTCAAAGACCTCTTATCGAGTTTATCGAATTTGTTGATGAGATCCTGGGCTCTTATCAAAGACCATTGTCCGAATTTCTGATTGAATTTACCTTCTACCTTCGGTCCTCTCATCTCATAATCGGCTAAGCGACGGTCCCAGTAAAAGTCGTCCAGCTCTCGCCCTATTTCTTTCGCTTCCGATATTCGTGTGTTGCGCAAAGCCATAGGGATCTTGGTATGTGCCGCTCCGCCTCTATATTTGGGCAAATCTGGCGTGTTGTTCCACCAGGAGCTAACATGAAGGTGGACAGCATAATAAGCTCTATTTACCACTGTCCGGATATCGGCCTCTGTGGGAGCGTTCCTTAATAACTTTCTGGCTGTTTCCAGGAAATTTCTATGATCCATGAATCAGACGAAGCGAAAAGTAACACTGATATCATCATCGTTTTGAAGATACGTTCGGAGTGCCCTGTTGAGTTTCCTTTTTGCTTTGAGAATCTGATTGGGAGAAGCGCTGGTTACGATCGAAATGACCACCCGCGTTTTTTCCTCGTCTTCATAGAACGGTTCGCTCAGATAGAATTCGATCTGCTTTACTTCTGGAATGCATTTCTGAGCATAGGTAATCGCCATTGCCAGATCTTTCATGATTCCTCGTTCCTGGCAGAATTTTCTAACCTCTGGATCTTTAATTGGTGGAAGAAAAAGAGGCATCTCCTTG
>CAZHVH010000493.1:0-2984 GCA_964535855.1 uncultured bacterium | reverse complement strand
ATCCTGGGCGGCTGTTGGATTTCGATGACGTTTTCATCCTCCAGCCTCTCCCACGGGATGAAGGCGCCCCGATTTCCGATCTGTCTGACCCCCTTACTGTTGACCGTGACCTTGGTGATCTTCAGCTCAGGACTTCTTCTGACGGTCAGCGAGACGCGCTTCCCTCTGATGGGTAATCCCTCGATTGATATCCCGTTCCAGCCTTCCGGCAGGGCGGGCATTATCTCGATTCCGTCCCGTCTCGGCTCGATCCCAAAGATCACGTTCACCACGAACGCCGCCGGCAGGCAGCTCCAGATATAATCATACAGGCATCCCCCTGCCGGTTCGCCTGTGAGGGAGTTATAGTATTCGCGGAAATGGCCCGTCTTCTGAAGGACATCGAAGACCATCTTCGCGTTGACGTAAGCCAGCTCAGAGGCTTTGGAGTAGTACCCGTATCGTTTCAGCCCCAGCATCACCAGCCAGCTCATCTCAACCCAGTTGCCTCCGTGCCAGTGTTTATCACCGCCGAAGGTCGGATCGCTCAGTGAGAGGGTAGGCACTGGAAAGTCGGTCTTGAACTCGTTCGGGTCATCCAGATATCGGATTATGGATTTGGCCCTCTCCTCATCGGCCAGTCCGGCCCAAAGCGGCAAGAAGGTGGAGATATCCCTGACCCTCGCCCATTTGCCCGTCTTGAGATCTCTGCCGTAATAGCAGCCGTCCTCCTCGTGCCAAAGCATCTCGTTCATGGTCGCGGCCCGTCTCTCCGCCGCCTCCCTGAAGGATTGGGCCTCCTCCGATAATCCCAACTCCTCAGCCATCTCAGCCAGAACCCTCTCCTGCATCAGGAGATAGCAGTTCAGGTCGAGCGCCTCCTGATTCATCGCCCCACCGGTGGACGTCCAGGTCGGCAGGTCCTTGTCGTCGCGGGCCGTCTCATGATAATCCCTCCAGAAGTTCAAGCCCTTTCCGGTCCGATCTCGATTGGTCATCCACCATTCATGGTTTCTCTTTCCGCTCTCATATGCCCTTTGGAGGAACTCCCTGTCGCCCGACCAGAGGTACGAGTTCCAGGCCTCCCACATCAACAGCGGACACGTGGCCTCATCGTCGGGCCTTTCCCTTGTTCCAAGCTGGTTGACGCCGTAGGGATACATGCCGTCAGGCCTCTGTCTGAGGATATGTCCCATGACGTGATTTTGGGCGAGCTTGGGATCGGTGAGGACGGTGGTGAAGACCGAAAGGCTCTCATGGGCGTGTTCCCCGTATGTCCACCAGCCGTAAGGCTGCTGTCCCTGAGCGCGGCAGAAGTTGTAGAACGGGACGGGCATGTTCATGTATGGGCTATAGGTCTCAGCTCTGGGCAGCTCTAACGACGCGTAGAAACTGCTCTCCCATCCCTCAACCGGCAGGAAGATCTTAGGCATGGATCTATACCTGTTTATGCTCTCCCTCACCTGTCCCTGCCAATCCGATTCGAACGGCCTCCATGCCTGCTGCAATGCCTTGATCAACGCCTCCTCGTCGCTCATCTGGGGATAATGCTGTACGCCCCTGACGGTCGGGATCGGGTAGTTGGAGTATCTGCACAAAGCCAGCCCGAAGAGGATCAGCTTTCTCTCGCCCGATCTGATCGTGACCCTGTATTTGAGCGATTCGTATCTTATCGGATGCATGCGGGCGATCGGTCCCGTCAGCTCATTTCTAAAGAGGTGACCGGATGGCCTTTCGGTCGACGTCATAACTGTAATCAGCTTTCCGATGCGTCTGTCGGCCTTTGGCCCCACCCACTCGTCATAGCAGGCCACGAGGGAGTCGTTATTGTTGTTGTATCCGGTCCATCTCATCTTACCTGTGCTGACCAGAACGCTTCGTCCGTAACGCTGTATCGGCCTGTCCTCTGGCGGTTCCTTGAAGGTCATCTGATAGATGTTGAAGAATGTGGTATCATCGGTGTTGTTTTCGACTATAACCGCCGTCATGAGCGTGGAGCCGTCATATGGGAGGAAGATCGCCGTTGCCGTTAGATCTTCGGCGATCCTGATCTCCTCGACATAGAGGTCTATAAGATGTAGGAGCGGGTCGCTGAAAAGGTGTAGCCTCAGATCCTCGCCCTGCATCTGCACGCCGATGAGATAGGCGATATCGGTGTTAGGGTTGATCAGGCCGACGTTTCCAACTTTAGGGATGTCGAATTCCCTTTCCTTCCTCAGCAGATGCCAGACGAAATCCTGGGCGTAATCTATGGGCTGACCGACGTCATAGCTTTTGAGGAAATAGGATGAGGGCTTCAGCGCCGTTCCCTGATACACGTGTCGGAGTTCCGACGGGACGTTACGGATCAGGTTCAACACCTCGTTGAACTCCATCCTAGGGGTTTTACGGGGCTGACGTGGGGTTTGGAGCAGATCCACGTGTGTCATCATATTTCTGGCCCACTCCAGCTCGTTCTCCTCGATGGAAAGTTTGAAGGCGTCGAAATCCTCAGGCGGGTAGAAGTCGGCGTCGCCCACGAAGAAGCCGTCTATGAGCACCTGGTTCTCGGAGTATTTCGATTGAATCCTGATCAGATGTTTGCCGCCCTTAATGCTTCCCAGCGGTATGGAGGCGAATCTCCAGTCCTCAGCTCTATCTCCGTTACCGCCTGTCGGCTGGAAGATGAGCGAAGGGCTTCTATCACCCACCAGTTTGCCGTCCAGCGTCAGGTCATATAGGGCCTGTCCCGATTCCTTTGCGTATCGTATGTGCAGATAGAGTCTCATATCGGTTGGAGTTTCGATCTCATATTCGACATAATCGCTGGATTTAGCGCCCCATCCCCCGCCGAGACATAATCCTCCTGAGGCAGCCTTTCTGGGTTCGGCTCCTGAAGAGCCCGATTGTCTGATGTAATGCTCACCCTCATGCCAGAACCACATCTTTTACCCTCCCTGTTTGTCTTTGCAGGTATATTCGATCTCCATCTCCCTTATCTCGTTTAGCCTCCGGACATGCCTTTC
>CAZHVH010000492.1:0-2987 GCA_964535855.1 uncultured bacterium | reverse complement strand
AGATGATAGCTGGAGGATGCCGCTTAAGGCGAAGGCGGAGATCTTCGAGAGGAACATACTCCAGCGACACTGGATCGATGGGCTGTATCCATCGGCGGTGGATCTGCCGCCGGGATATACCGGACCTCTCGATCCGACCACCCAGGGCAAGGCCAACGTGGCCCACTCGATAAACTGGACATCCTATTACCTCGGCGGCCAATGCTACAGATATCTCTTCACCAAGGATGAGGCCGTCAGGGAACATTGTAACAAGGTGTTCAGGGCGATCTACAGATGTCTCCAGGTCACGGGAGTGAGAGGTCTGCTTTCCCGCGGATATGTCCTTGGACATGGCCCTTCATATGAGGAGAGGGAGGGATCTGAGAAGTCCAACTACTGGAGGCAGGGCGTCCCCCCGTATGAGGATCTGAGGTGGCGGGGAGATCCGAGCCATCACAACTACAGCGGCGCCGCCTACGGCTTTGGGATCTTCTACGACCTCGTCGCCCAAGGTGAGGAGAAGGAGATGTGCCGCGAGGCCATAGATGCCCTCGTCAGCTACTGGTTGGATAACGATTGGATCATCTGGGATCATGATCGGAAACGGCCCGTGCCCATTTTGGGCTTCACCGATGGGAGAACCCCGAACACGCGGATAATCATGGCCGCCGCAGCCCTTAAGGTCGCACACCATGCCACCGGTAAGGAGAAGTTCGCCCAGGCCTATGAGAAACTCGTGACGCAGTACGGGTTCAGGACATATCGCGGCTCGATCGGAGGGAGCGAGGATTTCGACGACGCGGACCATGTCTTCCAGCATCTGGAGAACCTCTTCCGGCTGGAGACCGATCCGGATCTGAGGGGATTCTACAGACATGTGGCGGATGAGCTTTGGAAGGCGCACAGGAACGACTGTCAATCCCTCTTCAACTACATATATCTCAGCCTCGTTCCCGACTCGCCGGACAGAGAACAGGCCATAAGGGATGCCCTTTGGACGCTGAGAAGCTGGCCCACCCAAAGGATATTCCGCCCCCGTATGAACAGCATACGGGACGACATAGAGATCGTGAACGGCAGATCTAAATATCCGCTTCCGATGTACGACTCGCCCTGGGATAACGAGTATCAGTGGAAGGGGAATCTGTACCAGCTTGACGGATGGCTCGCCAGGGAGATCGTCTCACTGGACGTCTCGAGGGAGGATGAGATGGTGATCTTCGCCGCCGATGCCCGTGGGGACGTCTATATGAGCCTGGACGGTGCTAAAAGCTGGAAGATGATATCGGAGAACCTGAACGCCCGCGTCAAAAAGCTCGCCGCCGGATCGAGGGTGAGATTTCTCTTCCTCGCCGCCGAGGATGGATTTTACAAAACCACGACCGCCGGAACGAGATGGCAGAGGATGAAGCTGCCTCCGGGATCTGGAAGCCCACAGGACATACTCGTCGACCTGGAAAACCCGAACGTCCTTTACGCCGTAACGAGCGAGGGGATATACAGGAGCCTGGATTACGGCGAGGAGTGGATCGGTGAGAGATGGGAGAACCTATGCGAGAACCTGCCTCCGGCCAAGAAGAAACGCTTCCACGTCGCCCTGGGCAGACCGGCGAGGTTCTATGCGATCCTGGACGAGGTGGCCTATCGCAGGGGACCGGATGGAAGCTGGGAGAGAGGCGAGAGGGTGGGTTTCGGCGGATATGCCGAGCTGACGTCGTGGATTACATCCGATCCGCAAAACCCCAACAGGCTCCTGCTGGGAGTGAAGGTGAGATACTCTCAGATGAGGGGAACTAAGATCTCGGAGACCTTAGACGGCGGCAAGAGCTGGAGCGCGAGCATGAAGGCGATCTACGAGAGATATCGCGCCGGAGGTATGGCCGCGCTGATGGAGGGACTCATCCGCCAGGAGGTGAACGACCTGAAGGTGGACCCGTATGATCCCTCGATCCTCTACGCCGCAACCCCTAAAGGCGTCTTCAAAAGCTCCGATGGAGGTAAAACCTGGCGTGAGAGCAACAAAGGGCTCGAGATACCTTTAGCCTACCGCATCCACACCCCGTTCGGAACGAAAAGGATCTTCTGCAGCACCCCCGCCGGGCTGTTCGTGAGCGAAGATAGGGGCGAAAGCTGGCATAACGCCAATCTGGTCCTGATCTTCGAAGGCAACATGCAGAGGGAGATAGGAAACGCCGATTTCCTCGACGCCTACTGGCGTGGGAGATATTACGGCTTCATAACGGACGAGGATGACACCTCGCCGCCCGAAAGCTGGGACATGACTCCGCCGTGGAGGCGAAGATGAAGGTGATAGACTTCCACGTGCACGCTTTCCCGGATGATCTGGCTTCCAGGGCGATGGAGCAGCTTTCACAGCGCTCCGGGGTCATCCCATCATACGATGGGACGATCTCGGGGCTGAAGCGGTCGATGATGAGGGCGGGCATATCCAGGAGTGTCCTTCAACCTGTGGCCACCAAGCCTTCGCAGGTTCGATCGATAAACAACTGGCTTCTATCGCTGAAATCCGATTGGCTGATCCCGTTCGGCGCCATCCATCCCGATCTGGAAAGACCTGAGGAGGAGCTGAAAAGGATAAAGGCTCTGGGCATCCGGGGGATCAAGATCCACGGGGATTATCAGGATACCTTCATCGACGATGAAAGATACATGCCGATCTACGAGGCGATGGAGGATCTGGGCATGATCTTACTCCTGCATGCTGGGGTGGATATCGGCCTGCCGCCGCCGGTGCGAGCGACGCCCGAAAGGATCTTGAAAGTTCATGAGAGTTTCCCGAAGCTTAGGATCGTCGCCGCGCATATGGGAGGATTCAGGATGTGGGACGAGGTCGAAAGATATCTGCTGGGCAGGGAGATCTATCTCGATACCTCATACGTGCGAACCTTCATGGATGATGGGAGAGCGCTGAGGATGATGAGGGAGCACGGCATAGATAGGATACTCTTCGCCACCGATGCCCCCTGGGCCGATCAAAAGGAGGA
>CAZHVH010000491.1:0-2991 GCA_964535855.1 uncultured bacterium | reverse complement strand
TGCTCCCTGCTCCATCGAACGACCGATCTATATACGTATCTATAAGCCTCGCTGACCGTTATGTATCCTCTGCTATCCGGGTCTAGATCAGCGGCGCCTTTCAGCCCCTCCACAAGGTAATACGTAAAAACACCATGTCCTTTTTCAGGATATTCGTAGGAGACTTCACCGGCCTTTGAAGAGGATAGGACTATTCTCCCCTCAGCGTTCGCTATAGCCTGAAGGGCGAGCTTAGCAAGCTTGGTGGCTCCTGGTTCCTCTGCCGAGTTGGCGATTTCGATATCCACCCCCTTGGCGGTGAAACCCCCGGTAGTGATCAAAGCGCCGCCGCTATGACAGGCGTCCAGTATGACGACCTGCCTGGCAGCTTTAGTTCGGGTGAGTTCCTCGTTGATATCCCTGAGCGATATGGCCGTGCGATCGATTATCTCTGTATCGACGTCACATGGCAACAGATAGCTCCTGCCGTTCACCTCAACACCGTGACCGGAGAAGAAGAAGAGGACGGTATCCTCGCGACGGGCATGTTCTCTGACGAAGGCAAAGCCCTTGAAGATGTTCCTCTGAGTCGGCTTTTTCTCGGAGTTGTCCGTATAGAGCATCAGTATGACATCCCCGTGTGGCATTCTCTTCCGCGAAGAGAGCACGTCCTGGATCGCCTCGGCATCGGCGACAGCGAATCTAAGCGGCCTGATCTTCGGATCCTGGTACTGGTTGACACCGACCACGATTGCCCACAGGTTCCCGAACTCACCACCCTGTATCTTACCCGCCTCCTGTTGGATGGAGCTCGACGGTTTCACCCTTACTATAGCCAGATCTTTCATCTGCTGTGCTGAGGCCGGGAGAAGGATGAGGAACATGAAGATAAGGATCGACCACAGCTTGATGAGCCTCACTTCATCCAATAGAGCAACCATTGCATCTCCTCCGGATTGGATATACCTTCAGCTCTCGTTCCCTCTTCGCCTGCGAATCCGAGCAATCTCCGCATGGAGTCCTTGTCCATCTTTGGTTTCTGAGCGACTATAGGAGGTTGTGTTTCAGGTGCGCTTTCGCCCAGGGATGCGCCGGTTCCACCTATACGTGCAGCAGCTATCTTACCGAAATCGCTTTTGCTTTCATCGGAGGATTCCGCCATCTGTTTGATCTGGAACGCCCTTTCAAAATCTCCCGTGCTGTAGTAGTAAAACATCATATTGTAGTAGATCCCCGCTTTCTTGGCATTGGTCTCCATTGCCGTTTCGTACTCCTTCTTCGCCCCTTCAAGATCTCCCATGAGCAGAAGCACGTTGGCCAGGTTGTTGTGGTACTTGCCGTTAGATGGGTCGAGCAGGGTGGCCCTCTCCAAAGCCTTCTTGGCCTGGGCGAAATCGCCTTTGAGGGCGAGGTTTATGCCGATCATATTTTTCACCTCAGCCTCGCTCCTCTCGCCTCTCCTCAGCATTTCCTCCCATGCCCTTATATCCGCATCGAGCGCTACCCTCCAGCACTCCTTCACCTTACGCACATCTTCGTTCCAAAGCTGAGCGACAAGGTTGCGATCGGGAAGCTTTAGATCGAGATCTTTGCCCACCCAGACAGGCTTGAATCTCCTCCATGCCTCGGAGACAGGTATGAACTGGAGGTCCTCGCCGTATTCTCTCCACTCCTTCGCCCCTTGACGCCAGGCGTCGAAGAAGGTTTTACCCTTTTTACCGAGCGCTGTAACCTCAACAGGCACCCAAGCGGTCCCGCCCCGTATCCGGTATAGCCTGTTTCCGTCCTGATCCTCCTTGGGTATGATCACCTTGGCTCTGTCCTCGGGGATTCCGGTGTTCAACGCCACGAATATGTGGTCCTTGGCGAGTAGGAAGGCCGTCTCTATACCCACGCTCTGGAGACATGCCGCATAGAGCACGCTCAGGTCATCACAGTCCCCTCCCCTCCTCTCAAGCGTCTCCCAGGGATAAAGGACGTAATCCAGCTTATGGCTAAACGGATTTTGCGGGTCACGTGAGTATGATATACCGTACAGGTTGAGCGTGTTGTAGATCTGAGCGGCCTTATCCAGCGGGTAATCCGCCGAGGCATAATCGGCTATTTTGGCTACGGTGGGGTTTTCGTGGGTTACGAAGGCAGCTATCTGCTCTGGCGGCTCCCAGTTCATCACGTGGACGTTATAGAGCTTCGTATACTCTATCCTTCGCTCGCTCTGCTTGCTTCCTTTGTAGGCGTATTCCAACTTGATCACGACCTCCTGGGTCGGGATGTTTTCCATCTGGGTTTTCGCCCTCTCCACGTCGATCACAGCTTTGATCGGTACGGTTACCTCCTGGTTCGGTCTGAGATCACCGATCGGGTTCGGCGTTGGAGAGGATGAGAAACCCTTTATCTCCACCAGGAGCCGTGCGTCTTTCATCGCCTCGTCGAGCCTGTTCTTAACCGAGACCTTACCGATCGGGTTTTCAGCATAATAGGTTGGGAAAGCCAGGAAGATCGGGTTCAACTTGACCTCCACGATTTTGAATTTGGCCTTTTCCAGCAGCGCTATCTCATTGAGCAGATCCTGCAGTGAGTCCATATACTGTTTCTTATCCGCTTTGCTTTTAGCCAGCTCGACGGCCCTTCTCAGGTATCTCTCAGCCTCTCCATACTCTCCCAGTCTCCAGTAACACAGACCGGATATGTATCTCGCTTTATCCTCGTTCTCCCCTTCGATTCTGGGCAGATGGCTCAGGGCCTTCTGATACTGTTTGGTCCTGAAGTACATAGCTCCCAGGTAGTAATGGGCTTTGGGGAAATCCCCCTTCACCCTCACTGCCTCGTCCATCTCGGCGATGGCCTGGTTATACCACTGTTCCCCCCTGAGGTAATAGCAATAGCCGAGGTTGAAGCAGACCTCAGGGTATATGGGATCGTTCTGGTCGAGCTGCTTTTTGGCCTTCCTCAGCAGCTCCTCCGCCTCCCAGTTCTGACCGAGCTTGAGTTTGATTCTACCCAGATTTGCCT
>CAZHVH010000490.1:0-2992 GCA_964535855.1 uncultured bacterium | reverse complement strand
TTAAAGCCATGTTCCCTGAACCAATACAGCGTTTTCAGAACCAGCATATATCCTAATCCCTTACCTCTGTGTTCCTCAAGCACGCCCACCATATGCACGTAACCGGCCTCCTTTTCCTCCGGTTTCTGCTGCCAGGCGCAGGCGGAACCTACAGGCTTCCCCTTCCATGTCAGGAAGAAGAGCCTATCGGGTGAAAACTGAGGTTTTTCGATGATCTCCCTCCTGCATCGCTCCGGGTCTGAGCCGCCGCCTATGGTCTTGCTTATTATATAGGACCATGCTGCCTCATCCCCGGGCCGATATGTACGTATTCCATATCCCGGAGGAAGCCTTATCTCAGGCAGATCCTCCAGATCTGGCCTCCTCATAAACAGTTGGCTCAAAATCTCACCCCAGATCCAGAGTGAAGTTCTCGATCGGATTTTCCCAGAGCAGCCTTCTGGCCACCCATAACGCCTGATCTTCCGTCAGATATCCGTCCTCGATCTTCTCGGCCAACACCTCGGCGAGTTGTCTGAGGTAAAGCCTCACCTTGGCGACGCTCCACTCGCAGTAGTAGCTGTCGGAGAAGAAACCGTTGGTTTTGACTATCGGCAACATCTCTATCCTCTCACGCAGCATCTGCTTGATGTAAACCGGGTAGAAGGTGTACCACCAATGGCCCGAGACAACACAATTCGGGAAGATCTTGGCGTAGACGGTCAGCTCATGCAAAAGTATGGTGTTCAGAATGCAGATGTCGAATCGGACGTCGGGGTATCTGTTCAGCACATCCCTCAGGGTCTTGATCATATTCAGATCGGTCGAAAGGGCGTCCCGATCCTTGAACACCTTTCTATCGACGCCGAGCATGAGCTGGAAAGGCATGCTGAACTCCTTACAGAATTCCACCAGCGTATAGAACAGATATGAACGCAACGACAGGAGTTCACCGTCGGATATGGGCTTGCCCGAGAGGACGTCGTCGTAGATCTTCTCAGCGGTCACCTCGGCGACCGGCCAGGCGGTGAAGTCAGGCGGAAGCGATATCGCCACGGAGACTGCACCCTGATCTTTGAACTTCCCATATACCCTTCCGATAGCCTCCTTCAGATCCCCCAGGCAGCTTATAGAGATACCGGACGCTTTCTCCAGCCTCCGAGTGGTTTCCAGGAAGTGAATCTGGTTTATCCAGGGATCTATCCTAAGGGTTGGTATGAACATCTCCCTATCATATCCTGAAAATTCCTCGTCGAACTCTATCGTCAGAAAGGCCCTCTGGATATTGAGTTTCTCCTTGAGCACCTTTCTGTACCATCCCTCCTCCTTAAGCCTTTGATTGGCGATATCGTAAACCCTCTTCCAGTTGCTCTCATCCAGTATCACGCCGTCGAAGTCGAAGAGCTCTTTGAAGATTCGCATCAGACCCCAGACGGTGGTCGTATTTTGGATTCTGGGGAAATAGGGGAGTATGTTTTGGATTCGCTTTTCGGGCGGCAGCTTCTCACTTATAAGCTCTCTTGGCATCCCGGCGCTTTCCAGCTCGGTGGCGATGTAGTGATAGAATATGATATCGGCCAGATTCTCGGCGGACGGCTGATACCATCTGATGTGGGTGTGACAATCGATGATGGGAAACCTCGATATCTCATCGAGCAGATCGCCGATCAGCTTCCTATCGGCCATTTTTTCACCTCCGGATCTATAACAGATGTTCCATCCCCAGCTTCCTGCAGATCCTCTTCGAACCTGGAAGCCTGGGGCAGAGCTCAAATGCCTTTCTAAGGCTCATCCGGGCGTTCTCCATCTGGCCGAACTCGAAGTAAAGCTCAGCCAGCTTCTTATACGCCCATGCGATCTGACGTTTCGATCCGCCCAGAAAGATCAACTTCTGTATATAAAGGAGAGATAGCTCCGGGACGCGGGATTGTGTCAATAGATGTGAGTAAACTCTCTTGAGCCTTGATATCACCTCTTCAGTGAACTTGTTGAAATAAGGTCTATATCGCTCATGCTCTAAAGACCGCTCATATAGTCTCGCCGCCTCCTCATATCTGCCGAGCGATTGATATGCCTCAGCGAGCAGAAACTCACAGTCGCGCGCATCAGGATAATCCATATGCTTGGTCAGATCCAGATTCCCCCTCTCCTCCACCAGTCCCTCATATATCCGAATCGCCTCCTTAATCCTCCCTGAAAGCAGCTCGGACAGGATGAGATCGAATTTGGAGAGCTTAGCCGAGGACCCAGCGTCGCTTTCCTCACAGAAGCGGGCTCTTCGACGATCATACTTCGACAGCATCCGATCGTAAAATGCCCGTTTACGATCGTCCATCAGCGTCTCATAGGCAGCGACGACCGCCCTGAACCTCCGGACAGCTTCCTCCTTATCCTTTGGGTTTTTATCCGGATGAACCTGTTTGACCAGCCTGCGAAACGCCCTCTTGATTTGAGCCTTCGTAGCTTTTCTGTCTACTCCGAGTATCTCATAGTGGTCGATCATAGCCTGCACCCGAACACAAGCGAGGTAATCTAAATTATATTGGGAAAATCCACTCTTGTCAAATAACGCTGATGTAACCCGGCCGACAATTCACTTGACCCGCTGAGTCGTTTTCGTGTATAATGAATAACGGTTAAATCTGGAAGAAAAGGAGGAGCATGATGAAGAGGTTACTGGCTGTCCTGCTTATTTGTGCCCTGGCTATCGGGCTCAACGTAGCTTGGGCGAGCAAGGAGGATTGCGGTCCGCCGCCGAACGAGCCGCCGAAACCCGCCGAGAAGGTCGATAAGGAGGATCCGAACGTCCAGAACGATTACGACCAGGTCGTCCCAGAAGACACGAGAGCGGGAGTCGTCTATCTGACAGTTGTGAACGGCGATCAGCCCAAACCCAACGCATGCGGTCTCAATCCCAAGAACGATCCCGCCGAATGGGCAGGCTGGGGTGGACCTCTTGATGCCGACAACATGACGATAGGTGAGGGCCCTGGAACACGAAACGACATCGTTA
>CAZHVH010000489.1:0-3006 GCA_964535855.1 uncultured bacterium | reverse complement strand
GCGTGAGCGCCTTCTACAGAGTTCACGGCTCCGGCTCCTACACGGAAATCCCCCTCGTCAAGGAAGGTGACGAATACCATGGATTCATCCCCAAAAGCGCTATGACACAGGCGGGGGTGGATTACTACATCCTCGCAAAAGACGGAGGAGGCAGAACACTAGCGACCTACCCGTTCGAGAATCCGGAGAGCAACCCCATCTTCATCTCGCCTAAAGGCTCTCTCGAGAAAACCCTCGACTCCGGCCGCAGGAACACCATAGATTTCGCAGGTATGATGGAGATCGACATACCGCCGGGAGCCCTGAAAAAACAGAGAACCCTTAAGCTCCTCACACCTCCATCTCCCCCCAAACCCCCTCCCGAGGGACTCGCCGTCCCCTCAGGGATGATCTACGACCTCAGGTTCTCAGATGGATACGACTCCTTCGAGAAGCCCATCAAGATGACGTTCCTCTACAAGGAGGACGACGTCACGGGAACCGGAAAGGATGAGGGAACCCTCAGGGCTTTCATATGGGATGAGGAGAACAACAGATGGAGATACGCCGGAGGGGAGGTCGATAAGAATACGAATAAGCTCTCCCTCCAGATCAAACGCACGGCGAAGATAGCCCTGTTTGCGGGATGTGGGGAGACACAGGTGCCCATCAAAAAAGGGCTGAACCTCCTCACGGTCCCCTTCCGCGAAGGGGCATATTCCGCCAGATGGCTGCTCGAACAGATATCAGGGTGTAAGATCGTCACCCCATGGGATGCCGAGAGACAGCGATATGGCGACTCGACCCTCGCCGTGGGCGACGGGATCATCGGAGATGATTTCGAGCTTAAACCGGGATACAGCTATTTCGTCCAGGCGGACGAGGACATGACGGTTCCGTTCGGGGGCGCGCCGCTATCAAGCCCGCCGCCTGTGAAACTTAAAAGAGGGTTGAACTTCGTCTCCATCCCCTATAAACCCGAAACATACGCCCCTGATCCCGAAAGCCTGATACAAAACATCCCCAACTGTAGGGTCGTAACCCCCTGGGATGCCGATGTCCAGAGATGGGGCGATTCGGCGATCAAGGAGGGAGGACGTATAATACCGCCGGCCAAGCCTTTCAGCGTAAAGTCATATGCCGGGTTCGTGGTTCAGGTCGAGAGCGATGTTCCCTCATGGACTCCCGGCGGCCCCGCACCTCCGCTGCCGGTTGACCACTCGGACAGGGGCTTGATCGCACTGCCCCCGCCGATTTCGACGAAGATCGGGTTTGTGAGGCTGACCGACATCTCGGCCACCTCCGCGACGATCTCGTGGTTGACGGATCTCCCCTGCAGGGGAGCGGTGGAATACGGCCCAACCCCTGATCTCGGGCTCGCCGCCCTGGAAGACGGAGAGGGGAGGTTACACCGGATCGAGCTTACGGGTCTTTCGCCTGAGACGACCTACTATTACAGGATAAGCGGCGATGGGAGGCTGTATACCTTCAGGACGACGAGGCTCACAGTTGGAGTTCCATATATCATCTACGGCGAGGTCTACGATGAGGATGGCTTCACCCCGGCGAAAGGTGCGATGGTCTACGTGAGGGTGAGGCATGGTCACAGGGAATCCCTCGCCTTGGCCGCTCTGGTGGATGAGGACGGATTGTGGCAGGTCAATCTGGGCAATCTGAAGGACAGGTTCAGCGGCGACGTCTTTCGATATATGCCTGGGGATCAGATTCAGATCGAGGTTCAGGGAGCGGATGGCGAAGGCGGGGCTCGGTATCCCGAAAGGGTTTTAGGGGTTAAAGGGCCGGAGTACATGGGGAGGATCTCGCTGGTGGGAGGGCTCGTTCTGGAGGGCTCCGATGGCGGGACGATGCCCCAACGCTCGGAGCTTCTGCAGAACTTCCCCAATCCGTTCAACCCTGAGACGTGGATACCCTTCCAGCTTTCAGAGCCGTCGGATGTTGAGATAAAGATCTACGACGGTGCAGGGAGGCTCGTGAGGGTGTTGGATTTAGGACATCTCGATGCCGGTTATTATCTTGACAAGGGCAAGGCAGCGCATTGGGATGGCAGGAACGAGAAGGGCGAGAGGGTGGCGAGCGGGGTTTACTGGTATTGTATACAGGCGGGGAGGTTCAGGGCAACCAGGAGGCTTTTGCTCCTGAAGTGAGCGAATGGAGGTGTTACGTGGGGCAGACCTACGTGTCTGCCCGTTATCATCGGGCGCAACACATAGGTGTACCCCTTGATAGTCAGGTCGAAAACGGATTAAAATAAGCGGTGCAGGAGGATGGGATTTGCAGGAGTAGCACATCTCCACAGGGACGGAGGTTGGTGGGGTGAGAGTCAAATATGACGAGGGATGGAAAGAGGCGATCAGATCCTTCTTCCCTCATTTCCTGAGCTTTTTCTTCCCATCCATAGCCCGGCACATAGACACAACCAGAGGATTTGAGTTCCTGGACAAGGAACTGGGCAGAATAAGCAAGAGAGGGCTGAGTGGAAGGAGAGTTGACACGCTGGTCAAGGCATTTCTGAAGAATGGAGAGGAGAAATGGCTGCTGATTCACGTGGAAGTTCAGGGATACCCACAGGAGGAGTTCTCGAAGAGGATGTATGTCTACAACTACCGGATATTCGACAGATACAACAGAGATGTCGTCAGCCTTGCGGTGCTGACCGATGAGGATGATGCCTTTCGTCCGGGGCCATATCGGTTCATGATGGGAGATTTCCGCCTTGAGATGACATATCCGGTGGTGAAGCTTCTGGACTACCGTGATAGGTGGGAGGAGATGGAGGGGGATATGAACCCCTTCTCCGTGGTGGTGATGGCGCATCTGAAGTCCCAGGAGACGAGAGGGGAAGTAAGGGAGAGGTATGCCTGGAAGCTGAGGCTGACGAGGCTGTTGTATGAGAGGGGATATGGGAGGAATGAGATATTGAGCCTGTATAGGTTCATAGACATGGTGATAAGCTTGCCGGAGGAATTGGAGGAGTTGTATCATGAGGAGATACTGAGAGAGGAGGAG
>CAZHVH010000488.1:0-3008 GCA_964535855.1 uncultured bacterium | reverse complement strand
ATCAGAGGCTTTATCTGCTGGGCATAGCTGGAGATATCCGAGACGAGCTGCACTATCCGCCGTTTAATCTCCTCAGGCATGGAACCCTCTTCATCCTGCTTTGTCTCTTCAACTCCTGGCTTTTCATTCTCCACTTGATTCTCCACCCTGTTCATCGTTAACCCGGCTGAGGAGGAGAGACTTCCCTCGTTGCTCTCGTTCTTCTCCCCCTTCGTCCCTAGTAGCTCATCAAGCAGTCGGTTGAACTCCTCGAACGAGAGATCATCCTCACCCTTACCCTTTGGTATTCTATCCTCTGATGGTGTTATAACCACCTTCTCGTTTTCAGGCGCTTGAGTGCTCGGTGTCTTAACTCCGCTTTCTCCCCCCCGATTATGCCTCCACAGCGTCACTCCTCCCGCAATTATCACTAGGGACATCATTGCTCCTATCAGCACCTTTTGCCACCCCCTCATCGTTTTCACCTCCGCTATAATCTTTCCAATTCATATTGCAGAGCTTTCATAGCAAGCTCGTCAAATCGTCGATTGCTACGCTGCTCCTGAACTTTGAATGTTATCAGTCCTGCTACGACCGTGCTAATGTATAAAGCGATATACAACCCTTTATGTATCCTGTAAACAGGATATTGGACCCCCATCACCACGCCAAAGATAAGGACACCTAATATCGCAATGCCGATATTAACCCTCCCCTTCCTGGGCTTAAGCGAGAACGGAAATCGCATATCCGAAGCGGAATAGAAGGATAGATAACAAAGGGAACCGATAAAAGCGGGCAAAAGATATACAACGGATAGGGATATACCGAAGGTGAATGAATATATTATGGCGAAAACGGTGAAGAGCGGAAGAAGAGTCCAACAGATGATCGCCATCTTTGACCCCTTGAAGAAATTACCTGGGCGTTCCAGCGGCGAACAGGTTATGATCCAGGAGGCTCCCCAGTGTTCCGAGAACTTGATGCCGTTAAGGACAAAGCTTATGAAGTATACGCACATGATGAAGAGCGAAATAGATATTCCCACCGCTAATCCAGGATCGAAATAGGCTTTACCTTTATATTCCAAGGCTGATCTAACCATCATGACGATGTACATAACCGGAAGGGCCAATCCAGCGGAGATTCTGATCTTCGTATTTCGGTCTCGACACAGATATTTTGACACCAGGTCAAACCCGGCCAGGGTTTCGGGGTTTCTGAATAACAGGACTATAATGCTGCTCCGCAACCTTTTGGCTCTTCGGGCCGTCCCGGGCGATTCCTCCATATATGATATGCGCTCCGAATATCTCAGTGAGATCCTTCGAAGAGGAACGATAACCAGCAGAAGGGTGGAAATCACAGCCACAGCGGATAGAACCAGATAGTGAACCTCCGTCTCCCCTAACCCCAGATGGACCAATCCCGCAAACCAGCTATACGGCAGGACATAGAGCCACTTCATCCTTTCGATGGCGTTCAGCACCCCCAGATTAAGTTGGAATACCAGACGGGGGACCAAATGGAGACTGACGCCAAATACGAATAAGATGATTATCTGAGAGTAAGCGATGATGTCGCGCAGCCTGCCGCTCCTGTATAGCTTTATCAGATATCCGTAGAATGAGGCTATCAGCCCCATGACGAAGAGAGAGGAGAGGAACGATGCGGGGAGGTAAACCGCTGGGAAGAAACGCGGCGTGTTCCTCGCCCATATCCCCAATATGCTCGGCGGAAGGTTAAAGGCGGTTGACACCATGGCCACATGAATAAGTATGTTCGTCAGCTTCACGAGGAAATACGTCCTGGATGAGACCGGCATATGCGCTAAAACGCGATAGTCATCGGGATTTATGAACCCTTCAAGTCGGAGGACGACGGCGAACGACATCATCGTCATGGAAAAGGCCATCATCAGGAAGGTGAAGCTGAATCCGCTAAGCATGAAGGCTGAAAGCGAGACGAGAAGACCCAATATGAGGTAGATGGCGATCATGAAGGCCGGAAAACTGGTGAGGTTAAGCCGTTCTTCCGAATCCCCTGCTCTGGAATCTAAGGTCATACCGATCCTGAGCAGTATCCTATATTGATGGGGGTCAACGCCCAGAAACCTAAGTATCCTATCCATCATTCCATCACGACGCTCAGAATGTCCGATGCCTTGGCATCTATGTCAGTTGTTTCCGTCAGTTGGACGAAGATCTCCTCCAGAGATGAACGTGTCGTCATCTCCTTGAGCTCATTCACGCTCCCATCGGCGATTATCCTTCCCTCGTTGATTATGACGATTCGTTGGCAGATACTTTCAGCAACTTCTAGGATGTGCGTGCAGTAGAAGATGGTCTTTCCCTCTCCGGCTAGCTTCTGTATCAATTTCTTCATTATACTCACGGTGGTCACGTCCAAGCCGCTCAGAGGCTCATCGAGGAAGATCACGTCGGGGTTGTGCATGAGAGCTGAAGTTATGAGTATCTTCTGCTTCATGCCTCTGGACAATCCACTGATGCGCCGATGGAGGACTTGTCTCATGTCAAATAGATCCATCAACCTACTTATCTTCCTATCGATGACGCCCTCGTTCATGTGATGTAACCTTCCCACCATGCGGAGATATTCAAGCGGGGTGAGGCTTTCGTATAACGCCACCGATTCAGGGACATATCCCACATGTTTTTTCAGTTCAAGGTTATCCTTTACCACATCATATCCAGCTACGGAAGCTTGACCAGAGGTGGGATTGAGGATTCCGACAAGCATCTTGACAGTCGTGGTTTTACCGGCGCCGTTGGGTCCCAGATAACCTATGATCTGTCCCTTTGGGACATCCAGGTTGATGTCCTCCACGGCTACGATTCGACCGTAGATCTTCGTCAGGTTGGAGGTGTGGATCGCAACTTCATCCATAAGAGGCCATCATGGTTTCCTCTTCAGTATCCATTTTGACCTTCGCATCGTTCCGTCTTTCCTTATGATATTTTACCTGTTGTTTGAACTGATAAACAAGCCTTTAAACCGACACCCCAGCC
>CAZHVH010000487.1:0-3010 GCA_964535855.1 uncultured bacterium | reverse complement strand
ACGTGTGGATACCTGGAAAAGAGGTGTGTGGGAATACATGAAAACCGGTTATGATAAGTTCCATGCTGGGATGAGGTAATTTGGGTGGTTATATCAGGCTGAGCGACGGACGTCTGCTTATGCTCATCCGCACGAACCTCGATCGCTTCTGGCAGGCGATATCGGAGGATGGCGGGAGGTACTGGCGCATCATTCAGCCCAGCCCGATAGATGCGAGCAGTTCGCCGGGACATCTGATTCGGTTGCGCAGCGGTCGGCTCGTCCTGGTCTGGAACCGCTTGAATCCTGAGGGACGTGTTTTTCCCAGATCCAAGCCCGGTCCGGCCTCTGAGGTTGCGGCATCTTGGCACCGAGAGGAGCTCTCCATCGCTTTCTCCGAGGATGACGGGAAGAGCTGGACGAGACCCGTCGTCATCGCCCGGCAAAAAGGAGGACAGTTGAGTTATCCCTACCTTTTCGAACGCCGCCCCGGTGAACTATGGGTTATAGCCGGATTCGCCTTCCGTAAAGGCTGGAAGGATCCGCTGCCGCTCCGGCTCAAGCTGAACGAGGAGGAGTTCGTGCGCTCGGTGAAAGGGGAATGAAGGTGATCTATGGGAAGGAGGGAGATCAACATGAGATCATGGGGGATCTTTTCCCTGGCTATTGGGATATCGGGTTTCGGAGAGAGGGGATCTAAAAGCTGGAAAGGTTGGGAGGAGTACCAGGTTATCATGTGGAGCACGGGCGTTCCCAAGGACCTCTCGATCTGGTTCGAGCGGCTGAAGGAGATAGGATGTACGGCCGAGGAGTGTTACCGAGGCCGGGATCCGACCCCGTTTGTCCGAGGCCGTTTCGGATTCTACGTCGAGAACCTCGTCCCGGAGCTGGCCTATCTCCATTCACGACGAAAGCTGTATGACGAGGATTTCAGAAATTACACCTCTACCCGGGATAAACGCTTCCTCGTGCGCAGGCCGTGCTTTCATGATCCGGACTTCTGGAGGGAGATAAAACCTCGTCTCCAAGAGCTGGTTCGCCCCTATGTGCCCCACAAGCCGCTGCTCTACAACCTACAGGATGAGCTGTCCATCGGTTCGTTCGCATCGCCGATGGATTACTGCTTCGGCCCCCACACCCTGAATGAATTCCGACGATGGCTTCAGGAGAGGTACGGATCGCTTGATGCGCTGAACGATGAGTGGGAGACACGGTTCGACTCGTGGGACGAGGTCGAGCCGATGACCACCTACCAGATCAAGGGGAGAGAGCGGGAGGCCTTGAAGACGGGACGGCTTGAGAACTACGCACCTTGGGCCGATCATCGGGAGTTCATGGATCTGACGTTTGCCCGGACGCTGAACCGGCTTCGGGAGTTCATCCACGAACTGGACCCTAACACACCCGTGGGGATCGAGGGCACTCAGATGCCCAGCGCCTGGGGCGGGTATGACCTGTGGAGGCTGTCGCAGGTCATCGATTGGGTGGAACCATACGATATCGCCAACAGCCGCGAGATATTCCGCTCTTTCCTGCCTCCGGGCGCCCCGGTGGTATCGACGGTGTTCGGGAGTGACATGCCCCGTATCAGACGGAAGCTCTGGTGGCTGCTCCTGCACGGAGATCGGGGCTGTATCATCTGGGACGACGAGAAAAGCCGATGTATAGAGAAGACCGAGGAGGGGATGTCGATCACAAAGCGGGGCAGAGGGCTGGCCGAGATATTCGAGGAGTTGAAATCCGTCGCACCGACGATCTTCAAACTCCGACCCGTGATCGATCCCATAGCGATCCACTACTCCCAAGCGAGCATCCGAGCGCACTGGATGTTCGACTCGCGGGAGGACGGCGACTCCTGGCCGCGTCGGTTCTCATCCTACGAGGCCAGCCATTCCCGGTTCGCCCGCGTGCGAGACAGCTTCGTGCGGATCGTCGAGGATCTGGGGCTGCAGTTCAATTTCGTCTCATATGAAGAGATCGAAAACGGCGAGCTGATCAAGGGTGGATATAAAGTCCTGCTGCTGCCCCAATCGGTGGCGATGTCGCGGGAGGAGTGCCGACAGATAGAGGAGTTCGTCCGAACCGGTGGGACGGTGATAGCCGATAACATGACGGCCACGATGGACGAACACTGTAAACGGTTGCCGTACGGGCAGCTGGATGAGCTGTTCGGCATTAAGAGATGGAGACCGGAAGCGGAGGGAGAATCGCTGCCGTCGGACGTACCGGGAGCGGTCCCGCTTCGGGTGTATGAGACCGATGTAACCCTGACCACCGGAAAAGCGCTCCACCTCATCGACGGCGTGCCGGCCGTCATAGAGAACCGGATGGGAAAGGGGCAGGCGATCTATCTCAATCTGGACATGCATGACTACGGCAAGCTGCGGCTCACACCGCCCAAAAGTAGGAGCTATCTCGATCTCTTCGGCCGGCTGCTGAGGGAGTCCGGTATAGAGCCTCCCGTGAAGGTGCTCGACCCGACTACCGGTCAACCCCTCCCGTGTGTCGAGGTGCGGCGGTATGGGGGTGAGGATTCGGATTACATCGCCCTGATGCGCAACCCCGAGTTCGATGCCGACTCTCTTCGGGATGTGGGGTATCCCGATAACTCCGAGCTTGAGAGGAGCGTGCGGGTATTGGTTATCCTACCACGTCGGGCCCGGGTGATGGATGCGAGGACGGGGGAGGAATTGGGCGTGACCGATCGGGTGGAAATGGAGTTAGACCCGTGGAGCCCGATCATCTTAAAGCTGACACTCTAAATCGACAGCAGGAAGGGATTTGATGAATCGGACAAGTTCATCCAATTCAAGCTCCACCGAGGGGAACTGAAAGGGAATAAAATCGTGGATCCTATTCACAACGCCCGACGGATCTCGATGACGGTGACAGAGCGCGGCGGGAAAACATATCGAAATCGACTTCTAACCTGAGTCAGTGAGCCCCCCTTGACCTCCACCTCCCCCGGACCTCCCTTGGCGTACCTCGGATTAAGCGGATCTTGAGCCTGTTTCGTCCGAGGTGAATCGAT
>CAZHVH010000486.1:0-3016 GCA_964535855.1 uncultured bacterium | reverse complement strand
GATCGGGTGGTACACCTAGCGGCTATCCCAGACCCGTTCAGCGACCCGCCGGAGAGGGTGATGGGTGTAAACATGATGACAGCCTTTAACGTGTTCGAGGCCGCGAGGTTGAACGGCGTCCGCAGGGTGGTCTATGGATGCAGCGAATCAAGCACCGGCTTCGGAATCCACAACGTTCCGCTCAAGCCGCTCTACGTGCCGATTGACGAGGAACACCCCTGTTGGCCCCATGAGACCTACAGCCTATCCAAGCATTTCGGGGAGCGGATCGGCGATAACTACGCGAAGGCCTATGGGCTGGAGGTCATCTCGTTGAGGTACGCCTGGGTCTGGCTAAAGCGCTCTAAGGAGGCAGCAGCCCGCGTCGTCGCCCGTGCGCGTCAGGGCGTCATTGAGGAAAAGCTCTGGTTCGGAGCTTATATCGCCGTAAGGGACGTGGCCCGCGCATGTTTGGCGGCGGCGAATTACCGCTTTGAGCCTGAAAGGGAATATCCGTTCGAGGTTTTCTTCCTCACCGCCCGTAACACCTTTTATCCCGTCCCCACGCTGGAGGTGCTCCGCAGGATCTACGGCGAGCCCCCTCCGGTGAAGGACCAGGCTTATTTTGAGGCCGATCCCTTCGCCTCGGTGTTCGACATCCGCAAGGCACGGCGGCTGCTGGGATGGGAGCCTAAATATGATTGGCGGAGCTTCGAGGAATGGGAGCTATGATGACCACTTGACGGCCTTTTTCAACAGCTCCTTCGCTTCAGCCTCCGACGGGGCCCAGGTCGATATAAGCACCCCCTCCGGCTTCAGCTCCGATAGCAGTTTCTCTATCCTATCCGGTCTGACGCCGTTTAAGACCAGATTCTTGCCCGCCGCCTGTATCCTTTTGTAAAGCGGATACCAGACCTCATCATCCACAGGCGGTTTCCCCGCGCCCGGAACCCATTGTATCCCCTTCAGGTTCTCTATGGAGAGAAGCATGTCCAGATGTAGTATCTGTCCCACACCATCCCAATGATATATGGGATGTTCCAGATGCTCGCAGTGATATCTAAGACCCTGCATGGCGAACTCGTCGAAAAAAGCGGGCGAGAGCATGTAGGCGAAGTCGCACTGTATCGGATACCATCTCACGGGCGACCATAGCCCCATCCATGCGCCGCTGCCGAACTGATGGCGGGTTATTATCTCATGAAGCTCGTCATAGCACCGGTGCCAGAATTCGGCGATCATCTCTCCAGCCCGTTTCACCTCATCCGGATGATCATAAAGGTCGACGAGCAGGTTTTCGGTGTGTCTGAGCGAAGCCAGCACGTCCAGTATACCGCCTATGTCGGTCGTGGCCACCATGAATTTATCCTCACCCGCTTTTCCCAATTCCTCCGCCAGGAATTTAGTCACTTTGAGATAGGGGTTTTCAGGGTCATACCTTATCGAGAGAACCTCATCCCAGCTCATGGGTTGAGGTACTTTGAACCAGACCGTTTCGGTTATGAACTTCCAGTGTCCCGTCAGGTATGTGGCCAACACCCCGGGGCCGAGGTTGAGCCAGATCTGGGGGAAGCTTTCGCCGCCGAAGAAGGTTCTGGAGAAGTGATACTCGAACCTATTGAGTATGAACTCCAGATCTATATCCCCCTCCGGCCCCCACAAATCGACACATGCCGCAACAAGCCATCCGAGACTTTCGGTCTTAAGCCCCTCGGGTTTGGGGAGAAGTTTGATCTGACGGATCGGCTTCTCCCTCGGCGCCGTCACCTGGATCAGAACCCTGTCTATGACCTCCCCTTCCCACCACGCTTGGAACCTCCTCTGCGCCTCCTCCCAATCCTCCTTGTAAAGCATATTCACCTCCTTCGCTATACTCGGTGCGTATAAGCTTAAGTCTGTTCATGAACTCGGAGTCGATTCGGCTCGACGATCCAGAGTTTCCCCTGCGGATTTTCGGTTCTAAGGATGTACGCCAGTTGCTTGACCAGTTGTAGCAATCTTCTTGTGGTAGGCTTGGGATGTCTTAGCACGATGAGCCCTGAGTAAAGATGGGGTGGGAAAACCACCACATCAGCAAAGTCCAAGTCCAGTGTGACGAAGCAATATCCTTCCTGCCGAGCCACTTCAGCAATTTGGGCATCAGAGGCGCCGCTAAGCCCCTGATCCTGAACCATAACTACCTCGTGTCCCTCTCGCTCCAGGATCGCCTTCGCTCGAGGGTCCATGTTTTCATCCAGTTTGAACTTCATGCTCTCCCACCATCTCGATCGGGATAACTTTCTCTCGCGTCATTTCAGCAGCGTAGGCAAGGGCGGCCAGCACATCCTCCCGGCTCAGAGAAGGATAAGCTTCTAACACCTCCTCAATGGTGTCCCCATTCGCCAGAAGTTCCACGATTAACCAGACCATAATACGAGTCCCCTTAATACAGGGCTTGCCGTGACATACGTTGGGATCGATAGAGATACGTTCCCTCCAGTCCTTCATTCCCTTCGTCACCTCCCCTTCATCCACCTCTCGGCCATTTTTCTGAGGAAGCTCAATCCCTCTTTGGCGAAGGCCTCTGCGCTGGGATTGATATCCCTCCATATCGCCGCCGCCTTGGCTATCTCCTCGATCCCCGGCACGAAGGACTCTAGCACGATATATCGGTCGTATCCGATCTCGGCTAGCGCCTTGAAAATGCCGTCCCAATCCACATGGCCCGTTCCGGGGACCCCTCTGTCGTTCTCGCTACAATGTAGATGCGCCAGCAGCTCTCCCGCCTTACGGACTGCCCCAGGCGGATCTTTCTCCTCTATGTTCATGTGGAAGGTGTCAAGCAGTATCCTGGCGTTGGGATGATCTATCTCCTTGACGAGCTTTATCATGTCGGAGGCGGTGTTTATGAAGTAGGTCTCGAACCGGTTAAGCGGCTCCAGAGCCAGTATGACCCCTCTAGGCCCGGCGTATTCGGCTATCTCCCTCAGCCCTTCAACGGCTCGTCTCCATTCCTCCTGAGTTCTTCCCCTGCCGACGAGCTTGCCCACCACGCTGT
>CAZHVH010000485.1:0-3018 GCA_964535855.1 uncultured bacterium | reverse complement strand
GTGATCATCGCCAACGCGATCCAATGGTTCCAGGGGAGGTCTGAAACTCAGGAATATTGGCTCCGGACGGGTGACATCCTGCGAGAAAAGGTGGATAAGGGGATCAAGGAGGCGACCCTTGTGAGGCCAAACGGTGAGAGCGTAAGCCTTCCCGTGAGGAACGGCGAGATATTTTTCGATGGAACCTCAAATGCCGGATTTTACACCCTGCAGGCGGGCGATACGGCGGAGACCTGGGCGGTTAATCTGACGGATGAGAATGAGACCGACCTGCATCTCAACGATGAGGTGAAGGAATTTCTGGATCGGGAGGTTGCTTTTGGCGGCTCGCCGCTTCTGCGCTACCCGCCCTGGATCTACCTGATTTTTCTCGCCCTCGCCCTGAGCGCTACGGAGTGGTTCCTGTATCAGAGGAGGCGGATCGAATGATGGAGATCGCCCGACCCCTTTTGCTCCTCCTCCTTTTGCTTCTGCCCCTTCTGTACTACGGATATCGGCGTAGCCTCGTCGATCTTCCCCGCTTTCAGCGTATCATCAACCTGATCGTCCGGTCACTGATACTCATCCTGTTGATCCTGAGCCTCGCCGGATTGCAATATCTGACCAGAAACGATAGGCTGGCCGTCATCTTCCTGGTGGATCTCTCCGATAGCATCTCCCAGGAGGGGCTGAGGAAGGCGAAGGATTACATCGAAGAGGCGATGAAACATCGCGGCGATCGGAGGATCAGCGTCTTGGGATTCACCGATGCTGTCAGGGTTCTCAGGGGTTTCGACGATGATGAGGCGAGGAGCTTCGACCCCGTTCAGCTCAAAGAGGATTGGCTCAAGGAGGATGAGGACGCGGCCGCGGCGACGAACATCGCCAAGGCGATCGAAACGGCCTGGGGCATCTTCCCCGCGGAGGTGAATAAGCGGATCGTGTTGCTCACCGACGGCGTCGAAACCAAGGGCGACGCCCTCCGCACGGCGCTCAGGGGGAAGGCGTTCGGAGTCCAGATCGATACGGTCCCCATCTATCCCAGCGCCGAACCGGAGGTGATGGTCGAGAGGATCGACATGCCGAGCCAGGTTAAACAGGGGGAGCCGTTTAACCTGGAGGTCATCGTCCGCAGCAATCACGAGGACATGGCCGAGATCAGGCTCTTCAAGAACAAGTTCGAGCTTGCCAGCCGTAAAGTGCGTCTGAAGGCGGGCGAGAACAGGATACGCTTCTCACAGACCCTGACCGAAAGCGGGATGTTGACGTATGACGCCGTCTGCCGGTCGATCAAAGATACGCTTTACGACAACAATCACGCCCTCGGAATAGTGGCCGTTTCGGGGAAGCCGAAGGTCCTGCTGATCGAGGAGGACGAGCCTCAGGCCAGATATCTGGCGACCGCCCTGGAGGAGGCCAAGATACAGGTGGACATCCGAAACGGCCTCGGCGTGCCGAGGGAGCTGTCGGATATTCAGAACTACGACCTCGTGATCTTCAGCAACGTCCCGGCTGAGAGGCTGAGTCGGAGGCAGATGGAGCTCGTACGCGCCTACGTTCAGGATCTAGGGGGTGGATTCATGATGTTGGGAGGCGAAAACAGCTTCGGTCTGGGCGGCTATTACAGGACGCCCATTGAGGAGATCCTGCCGGTGAGGTGCGAGGCGGAGAAGAAGAGGGAGGCTCCGAGCCTCGCCATGGTGCTCGTGATAGACAAATCGGGGAGCATGGGCGGCATAAAGATCGAGCTGGCTAAGGAGGCCGCCAGAGCCTCCGTCGAGCTGCTCGGCCGGAGGGATAAGGTGGGCGTCATCGCCTTCGACGGATCGCCTCACTGGATCGTCGATGTGCATCCCGCCTATGACAGGGGATATGTGTTGGATCGAATCGCATCGCTCAGCGCCGGGGGTGGAACGAACCTCTACCCCGCCCTACAACAGGCTTATCTGGCCCTGATAAACACCACGGCGAAGATCAAACACGTCATCGTCCTCAGCGACGGACATTCACAGCCGGGGGACTGGTACGGGATAGTCACATCGATGCGATCGGAACGGATCACCGTCTCAACGGTCGGCATCGGCAGCGGGGCGGATATGAACCTGCTCTCCAACATAGCGGATTGGGGAGGGGGAAGATGTTACTTTACCCAGGACCCCTACAGCATCCCCCAGATCTTCGCTAAAGAGACCATCACAGCCTCCAAGTCCTCCGTCATCGAGGAGCCGTTCATCCCACAGCTGGTTAAGCCCACCCAGGTTCTAAAGGGCATAGATCTCGATCAGGCGCCGTTTCTGCTGGGGTATGTGGCGACCCGCCCCAAGAGCACGGCCGAGGTGTTTCTGGTCTCCGACCGGGGCGATCCGATACTCGTGAGCTGGCGATACGGGCTCGGCAAGTCCGTGGCCTTCACATCCGATGCGAAAGCGCGGTGGGCGGCGGATTGGCTTGAGTGGTCGGGATACGGCAAATTCTGGACACAGCTCGTCAGGGACACGATGCGTAAGACCACCTCCGGCAATTTTCTCTCCAAGATAGAGCTTCATAAGGGGATGGCTCATCTCACCATAGACGCCATCGGCGAGAACGGGGAGTTCCTCAACGAGCTTCAAAACGACGTCACACTTATCCTCCCGGATCTGACCAAGAGGAAGCTGCAGGTCTCCCAGACGGCCCCGGGCAGATATGAGGCCGACTTTCCCGTCAAGGAGGTGGGACCATATTTCGTCAGGATAATTCAGAAGCGGAACGGCGATCTGGTCAACTCCCAGGTGACGGGAACCGTCGTCTCCTATCCGGAGGAGTATCTGATTCACAACGCCGACGAGGAGCTTCTCAAACGGCTGGCTTCGGTTTCCGGAGGGAAGTTCAACCCCGCCGCCGATGAGGTCTTCCGAGCGGTCGAAAATCCGATCCCCGTCCGCCTTCACCTGTGGCCATACCTCCTCACGATAGCGGCATGTCTGCTCATAGCCGATATCGCCCTGAGACGGGTGGATCTTCTTCGTTTCCGATAGAGACGGACGCTATGTGATCGCT
>CAZHVH010000484.1:0-3030 GCA_964535855.1 uncultured bacterium | reverse complement strand
CCGCTATGGCACATAGCTTAGCGATTCCGTCCGGATCGGCCTTCAGCCCGAGCATGATCCCCCCGGCTATCCCGATGACGAGGTTGGAGGCGGATGCAGCTATGAATCCGGATGTCAGCTTGCCCAGATATATCATCTCCGGTGGGAGACCGGAGAGCTTCATCAGCTCGATTCCGCTGCTTTCCCTCTCCCTTCGGAACGACCCGGTAAGCGTGACCACGCCCGAAAAGGCGAACCCACACCAGATGATCCCCGATTTGGTCTCCTCCTTTAACCCCATCGGATCGGTCGTCAGGGCGAATACCAGCACCACCAGCACGCCGAAGGCGAGGCTCAACGGGAGCGACTCGGAACGAAAGAGACTCAACCTCACATCCCGCAGTACGATCCCCCACCATGACCGTATCATCTTAACCTGTCCCCTATTCCAATACCGTTACGATCGCCGTGGTCGTCACACCGTTTAACATCGCTGTGATCTCCGTTTTGCCGGGCCGCAGCGCCCGAATAAGCCCGAAATTCTCGACACGAGGGACATCGGAATCAGGTGATGAACCGCCCACGATCGCCACCGAGGGTTTCGATGTGATAAACCTCACGAAGTACGTCACATCCACGGATGTGCCATCCGGATATATGCATTTCACCTTCACAGCCCTGCTCTCGCCGACGTGTAGATTCATACTATCCGGCTCCATGACGAGCCTGTCGAGGGCTACCAGTCGGGAGTTAGCGTCCTTGCCCGTGAACTTCTGATAAGCTTCGAAATCACGGGCGAGGAATGGTTTTCCCCACCGGACTAACTGTCTGTCAGACGGCTGGCAGTAGATGTTACCGTCTATGATCAGCCTATCCAATCCGTTCCAATGATCGACGTAGATGAGTATCACAACATCTTCAGCGCCATGAAATATGTTGTTCCGCACGTAGAAGTTGAAGGTGTTCGCAGTGTTACTGAAGAACATCAGGTGACGGCCTCTTTTATACGGTTGACCGTGGCTCCAACCACGACCCGCGTTGAAGCAGATATTGTTCTCGAAGTAGATATCATGTGTGACGGAGGTCTCCGGCCTATTCCAATATTCGAACGAATACTCGCAGTTCCAGATGATGTTGTTTCGGTAGATGATGTTGTATTGCTGGTTTTTCGAGTTGCCTTGATTGGTCAGGCCAGCGTCATAGATTTCCCAGATTCGGCAGTTTTCCACGAGGTTGTTATGGGCGCCGTTCCAAAACTCTATGCCATTTCCGTATCGCACGTGGTGTTGACCTTTCTCCGTTTTTCTTGTGAACTGGTGTCCTCCGCCGATGAAACACAGATCGCAATTCCTGACGATGATATGATGCGTGTTTCCACCCCCAATTCCATGTGCCGCGCCATATGCAAGCTGCAAACCGTCATAGATGATGTGATGTTTGCCACCTTGGTCTATGATATGTCTCTTCAGGGCGCACTCGATGTCGTCGTATAACTGAGCGGGATTTCCCTCAGAATAGATTCTAACCATTCGGGTGCCGCGATCGAAGTAAAACTTATTCTGTCCGTCCAGATCGGCTTGCTCCCAAACTTTAATCCCGCATGTCTCGCCGTTGTTGAAGATGATGTTTCCCACGTCGAGGGGAAAAGGACCGGCCTGCCAGATGTTCGGCTCAACCTGTTTCCAATCGTCGGGCCGATTCCTTTCGACAGATCCCAAAAGCAATGGTTTTGGCCCTATGCCATATGAGGTATAAGTGACGTATCCCGTCTCATCCCCGCTGCAGGGGATCAACTGTCCTCGCCACACGCCACCTCTTTCGAAGCGAACGACATCGCCCGGTGCAAATTTGAAGGCGTTGACCTTCGCTAAGCTCCTCCACGCCTGGGAGGGACTCCTACCGGAGTTCTCGTCGTCTCCGGAGTTACTGACGTAATATTCGGTTGCCAATGTCACTGGGGCACAAAACAACAAAAACGCCATGCCTATTATAGCTAGGGTGATCAGCATCATCCAATCCTCCCTTCCAATTTGCCCCCTGAAAGAGAAAGGGGATTAGGGGTTATCCTCTCAAGCAACCAATTCATATGTGAGGTGACGACAGCGGAGCCGCCGCGGGAGAGATGGTCTCGGATCAGCTCGATCAACATCTCCACCCCATCTCGATCTAGAGAGGCAAAGGGTTCATCCAGGAGCAGGAGGTCAGGGGAGTGTATCATCGCTCTCGCCACAGCCAACCTCTGCCTCATCCCCTCCGAAAAATCCCCCACCCTTTCATCGGCGAAGTGGATCAGCCCGACCCTCTTCAACCATCCTTCGACCTTCTCATCGCCGTTCTCAATCCCGTAGATTCGAGAGACATATCTGAGGTTCTCCCTGGCCGTCAGTTGCCTATACAGCATCGGCTCATGCAACAACACCCCAATACGCCTTCTGAAGAGCCTGGGATTTTTGAAGGGATCTTCGCCCTCCATGACGATTTCCCCCTCGTCAGGGCGAAGCAAGGTGGAGAGGATCTTGATCAGGGTAGTTTTGCCCGCCCCGTTAGGACCTGTGATACAGACTGCCTCGCCGCTATCGATCTCAAGATCCACGCTCCTAAGCACCTCCTTACTCCCGAAGCTCTTTCTCACCCCTCTAACCGACAGTTTCATAGCTTCCTCTCCAGCTTCCTTTTGAACTCCTCATGGACCTCACTGGAGATCTCACCTGACTCCTGCATCTCATCGAGCTTCGAGATGAGAGCGAGCAGGACCTTCTCCCGCTGGGCGAGGATGGAGGCCCTCTCTTCCGCCGAGACGCGGGCTCTCCTCCTCAGAATCGAGGCGAAGAAAGCTCCGAAGCCGAGAAGAAAGGCGATCGAGGCGATGATCCAGGGGAGATCGCTCCGAGGTTTAACCCCCGTCCTGAGCACGATCTCCACCCTCTCGCCGCCCTTCACATCCTCTATCGGGAACGTGTAAAAGCTCTTGCCCTCGACGGTCTCCACCCTTCTCGGTTGAAATCCCGGGGAGGAGACATCGATGGTATCGAGCCGCGTGATGATGGAGAG
>CAZHVH010000483.1:1783-3033 GCA_964535855.1 uncultured bacterium | reverse complement strand
CCGGGCTCGACGAGGTTCACCTCCCTGTCTTTTGCGAAATAATCGCCCGTCTCACATACCGGCCCCACCACATCAAAGAGATCCTTACGGTCAGTTCGGATCTTGATCGGCAGGATTCTGTGATAGCTGTCGTAGAAAGCAGGGCGGATCAAATCGTTCATCGCCGCATCGACGATCAGGAAGTTCTTGGTCGGCGTACGTTTGACGTATATGACCTCCGTGGCGAGTATTCCGGCGTTGCCAACTATGAACCTGCCCGGCTCAAGCAGCAGTTTACATCCCGTCTTCTTGATGTACGGCAGGGTCGCTTCAGCGAAATCATCCGCCGTTGACGGCGTCTCATCCCTGTAGATTATTCCCAATCCCCCGCCGATGTTGAGCATGTTTATCTGGAACCCGGCCCGGCGCAGGTCCTCCACGAGCAGGACGATCTTCGAAAGGGCTTTGACATAGGGCTGGACGGAGGTGATCTGCGATCCGATATGACAGTGGACGCCGCAGATGTCGAGGCTTTTCAAATTTTCCCTCGCCCATATATACGTCTCGAGGGCCCTATCTATAGGTATCCCGAACTTGGTCTCCTTTTTACCGGTGGTGATGTGCTTGTGGGTATGGGGATCAACATCCGGATTGATCCTGAAGGCCACCTTGGCTTTCACTCCCATCTCTCCGGCAACCTTATCTATCGCCTCGGCCTCAGGGCGGGACTCGACGTTGAACATCAATATCCCCGTCTCCAGAGCGGCTCGGATCTCGTCATAGGTTTTCCCGACGCTGGCGTAGACGATCTTACGAGGGTCAGCTCCGGCTCTGAGCGCTCTATACAGCTCCCCTCCTGATACGATATCCACGCCGGAGCCCGCTTTCACCAGAGATCTTATCACGGCCAGATTGGAGTTGCTCTTTATGGAGAAACAGATCAGATGATCGATCTCGCTGAAAGCTCTCTCCAGCTTGGTGTAATGGTCGAGTATCGTTCCATGGCTGTAGATGTAGACGGGCGTTCCGACATCCCTGCATATCTCCTCTACGCTCACCTCTTCACAATAAAGCTCACCATCCTGATACTCAAACCTATCCATCTCCTTTCACCTCACGCTGCTATATTAGCATATTCCATAATATGTTTTGAACGACATCGACATCGCCTTGATGCCCTTAAAGGCTGAGGTCGACGCCGATAGGCAACGGACGAACCCTGATCCGCTGTTGCTCGATGATGACGATTGCTCCTTGCTCCAGCATCTCTT
>CAZHVH010000483.1:0-1683 GCA_964535855.1 uncultured bacterium | reverse complement strand
GGCAGCTCTCGCTCGCGCACCGCTTCAGCGGCGTAAAGCAGGGCTTCCCGAATGTCCTCAGATTCCAGATCAGGATATGCTTTAAGGATCTCCTCCTCCGTCATCCCGTCTGCTACCATGGCAACGATCGTTGCCACAGGGATACGTAATCCACGAATGCAAGGCACACCCCCCATCTGTTTCGGGTCTACTGTAATACGGGAAAACCTCATGTTCTCACCTACCTTTGTTGGTCTGCGTTCCGCCGACTCATGCTACTCCCACTTTGACCTTTCTGAACCTCGCGGGCGCTGCCCCGTGGGACATCTGCGCCCGCTGGCCCGGCTGGCCCTTGCCACAGTTGTTTATGCCCCAGAGCACGAAATGATCCTCGTTGCAGATGGCGTCACATGAGTTCCAGAACTCCACCGTTATCCCCTGATATGAGGGGTTCTTAAGCGGTTCGACCTTTTTGCCGTTTTTGATCCTCCAGCCGAGCTCTGTGGCGAACTGGAAGTTAATGCGCCTTTGATCTATGCTCCAGCTTTTGTTCGTCTCCATGTAGACGCCATCTTTGGTGTCATTTATCAGCTCATCCAGCGTGCACTCCCCCGGCATAAGGCTGATGTTGGTCATGCGTATCAGCGGTATCCTGCTCCATCCGTCCGCTCGCATGCATCCACGGCTTCTCTCCTCACCTATGGCCGATGCGGTCTCACGGGAGGTGAGATATCCGACGAAGATGCCGTTCTTGATCAGATGCCATCTCTGCGCCTCCACCCCTTCATCGTCATATCCCACCGTAGCAAGGCCGTTGGGGATGGTGCTGTCGGCGACCACATTGACGATCGGAGAACCATATTGAAGCTTTCCGAGCTTATCGATCGTCAGAAAGCTGGTTCCGGCGTAGTTCGCCTCCGTTCCGAGGACCCTATCAAGCTCGGAGGGATGCCCGATCGATTCATGGATCTGCAACGCCAGTTGAGAGCCGTCAAGGATGAGATCGGTCACCATCTCGGGGCACCTCTTTGCCGTCAGGAGCATCACCGCCTCATCGGCCACCCGCTCGACGTTCTCCAGAAGCGGTATTTCCTCCACCAGCTCATACCCTTTCGTCATGTACTGCCCTCTGAAGGAGGCGGGATACGATCTACGTTGCATATCGCCGTTTCCGACAGCGATCACGTGATATCCCGTGCCGGCGAAATATATCTCCTGTTCGATGAAGCTCCCCTCAGTGGATGCGAAAAACTGATGTTCACGCGTGAAGTCCATCATCGCCTCTACGACGCTTATCCCCTTGACCTTCATGGCGGCGTCGTTGATCTTCATGAGCAGGTCCACCTTTCGTTCGATCGGCACCTTAAAGGGGTCCTTTTTTATCGGCGTTCGCCATACGTCCACGTGAGGAGGTTCATACGCCAGGGTTACCTCTTTGATCTTGGTTGTAGCGCTCGCCTTGGCGATTTGAACCGCTTCCGCTGCCACCCTCTGGATCTCCTCCTTCGATAGAGTTCCACTTGATGAGAAACCCCAGGCGCCGTTGGCTATAACTCTTATGCCGAAGCCGAGATCATCGTGTCTTCTCAGCTCAGATATCCTGCCGTTTTTGACGGATACGGTTTCGATCTGGGTGTAGATGATCCTTATGTCGGCATATGTCGCTCCGTGCATCTTAGCCGTATCCAAAGCGAGATCTGTGAA
>CAZHVH010000482.1:0-3040 GCA_964535855.1 uncultured bacterium | reverse complement strand
GTTTTGCTATACTTATGCACTTGACGATGCCCTTATCTGGGTTTATGGCTTTCGCTGGCTGGGAGTTAAACTCCTAAGGTGGAAAGGAGGGGCTGCCCGACGAGAAAGCGCTAGATTGTTTCGCACAGAGAGCATTTAACTCGGTAAGCCGTCAGCCCCTTTTTGGGGCTTTATTTTTGCCAGGATAAATCCTAAGAGGTGTTGATGAGATGCCAACGATAAACCAGTTGGTGAGAAAGGGAAGAAAGAAGGTAAAGGAGAAAAGCAAATCGCCGGCGCTTGAGGGATGTCCTCAGAGGAGGGGGGTCTGTCTGCAAGTCAGGACCATGACCCCGAAAAAGCCGAACTCCGCCCTGAGAAAGGTTGCTCGAGTCAGGCTCACCAACGGCAGGGAAGTGCTGGCGTATATCCCGGGTATAGATCATAACCTCCAAGAGCATTCCATCGTTCTGGTTCGGGGTGGAAGGGTCAAAGATCTGCCCAACGTCCGGTATCATATCATAAGGGGAACCCTCGATTGCGCTGGGGTTGAAGGCCGAAGACAGGGCCGTTCCAAATACGGAGCTAAAAGGCCCAAATAGGATAATGAGAGAGGGTATTTGATATGCCAAGGCGCAAGATTAAGGTAAAGAGAGAGATAGCTCCCGATCCCAGATATAACAGCGTTTTAGTGGCGAAATTTATAAACAAGTTGATGCGAGAGGGCAAGAAAAGCTTGGCTCAGAGGATATTCTATGAAAGCCTGGAGATAGTGGGCAAAAGAACCGGTGAGGACCCGCTTCAGATCTTCTTCCAGGCGGTGGAGAACGTGAAGCCCGTTTTAGAGGTTAGAACCAGGCGTGTAGGCGGGGCCAACTATCAGGTCCCGGTTGAGGTCAGACCCGAAAGGCAGATACATCTGGCCTTAAAATGGATCATAGACAGCGCCCGAGCCCGGTTCGGAAGAAGCATGCAGGAGAAGCTGGCCGCTGAGATCCTGGACGCTTACAGGAATGAAGGGGCGGCCATAAAGAAAAAACAGGATACACATAGAATGGCGGAGGCGAACAGGGCTTTCGCACACTATAGGTGGTAGATACGAAATGATGAAGGCGGTTCAAAGCACAAAACTGAAGATAGAGGGAAGACCTTATCCGCTTGAGCGGGTTCGCAACATCGGAATCGCCGCACACATCGATGCCGGTAAGACCACTGTCACGGAGAGGATCTTATTCTACACCGGAAGGGTCCATCGGATGGGAGAGGTACATGAGGGGAAAGCGAGCATGGACTGGATGGATCTGGAGCAGGAACGCGGCATAACCATATCATCCGCGGCCACCACTTGCTGGTGGAAGGAGCATAGGATCAATATCATCGACACCCCCGGTCACGTCGATTTCACGGTGGAGGTGGAGCGCTCGCTTAGGGTTCTGGATGGAATGGTGGCGATCTTCTGCGCGGTCGGCGGCGTGGAACCTCAGTCCGAAACCGTTTGGAGGCAGGCCGATAGATACGGGGTGCCCAGAATCGCCTTCATCAATAAGATGGACAGGGTAGGAGCCAATTTCTATAGGGTCTTAGAGATGATCTCATCCAGGCTGAACGCCACTCCAGTCCCTCTCCAGATACCGATAGGATCCGAGGATGAATTTGAAGGCGTCATAGATCTCATAGATATGAAAGCGTTTTACTGGGACCAGGAGAGCCTCGGGGCGATCATGCATGAAAGCCCGATACCGTTGGACCTGGAAGGGCGCTCTTGGGAATATAGGGAGATGATGCTGGAGGCGATCGCTGATCTGGACGACTCGATCATGGAGAAGTACCTGGAGGAAGAGGAGATAACGGCTGATGAGATAAAGGAGACGATCAGGAAAGGGACCATAGGGCGAAAGATCGTCCCCGTTCTGTGTGGAGCGGCTCTGAAGAACAAGGGGATTCAACCGCTTCTGGATGCCGTGGTGCAGTACCTCCCCTCTCCCGCGGATGTGCCCTCGATAAAGGGGACCAACCCGATTACAAATGAGGAAGAGCGGAGGATGGCCAGCGACGATGAACCTTTTGCAGCCCTGACGTTCAAGGTCATGATGGATCCACATGTGGGCAAGCTGGCCTTTATAAGGGTCTACTCCGGCTCCGTCAGCACCGGCGATATAGTATACGTGGCGAATAAGAACGGAAAGGCACGTATTGGAAGGTTGCTTCAGGTACACGCCAACAAGCGCGAGGAGATAGACAGGGTTTATGCGGGCGATATCGCAGCGGCCATCGGACTTAAGGATGTGTCGACCGGAGATACGATATGTGACGCCGCCTTCCCCATCGTGCTCGAACCGATGAACATACCTGCTCCTGTCATGACCGTGGCCATCGAGCCGAAGACCAGGGCCGATAAGGAGAAGCTCATAGAGGCCCTAGGCAGATTGGCCGAGGAGGACCCATCGTTTAAGGTGGGAACCGATCCGGAGACGGGCCAGACGGTGATATCCGGAATGGGCGAGCTACATCTGGAGATCATAGTCGCAAGGCTTATCAGGGAATACGGAATCGAGGCGAGCGTCGGAAAACCACAGGTCGCCTATAGGGAGACGATCAAAGGGATCGCCCAGGCTGAAGGAAGATTTGTCAAGCAGAGCGGTGGGAGAGGCCAATACGGCCATGTGATCCTCCAGGTCTATCCACTGGAGAGGGGGAGGGGATTTGAGTTCATCGACGCCACGAAGGGCGGGGTCATCCCTAAGGAGTTCATACCAGCTATAGAGAAAGGGGTTAAGGAGGCGATGGCCTCCGGACCGCTCGCCGGATATCAGGTCGTAGATGTAGGCGTCAAACTCCTGGATGGGTCACATCACGAGGTCGATTCGTCGGAGATGGCCTTTTCGATCGCTGCATCCATCGCTTTCAAGAAGGCCGCCGAGGAGGCCGGCCTGACCATACTCGAGCCGGTGATGTCGGTCGAGGTAACTCTGCCTCAGAGATATCTCGGCGAAGTCATCGCCGATCTCAACTCGCGCAGGGCACATATATTCGACACCGAGCTGGTGCCTGATACCGATAT
>CAZHVH010000481.1:0-3046 GCA_964535855.1 uncultured bacterium | reverse complement strand
AACTCGGCGATGACCGGCGGTGTAAAATATTGACCGAGCTGCTTGCGGTTTTCATCTGCCCTTCTCATCTGTTTATTTCCTCCTCCTTCCAACCCGTTCAGTACCGTGAATACTCTGAAATTTCCTTAAGATATCCTCATCGGTCAGATTATTACGTGTCTCCACCTCCACAAGTAAGATCTCATGCTTTTCAGGAGGCGGAACCTTTCGCATCACCACAGCGCACATCTTACTGGGCGTAAAAGGGAAGATACCCCGGGGCAGGCTGACAATGAGTTCAATCGTTGTCCTAGCAAACCACCAATCGCGCATCTCCCTAAGCGTAGCGTTGGCTAAAAGCCCCTCAGGGATAACCAATCCGATACGCCCGCCATCTCGTGCCATCTGTAAGGAACGTTCCAGAAAGGCCACCTCATACTGATTATATCTTCCCCTGCCCCTCCCTGCGAACCTATAATGCTCGATCTCCTCCAATCCGGCGAAATCCTCAGATAGCCTTCTAGCAGGGGGATTGCTGAGCACAACATCGAACCCTCCCATATTATCCTCGAAATGCCTCAGACCATCAGCACGTTCGATGTTAAGCTTTTTCTGTTTTCCGGGCAGCATCAGCGCCAAAAAGGTCTTCGCCGTCTCCACGCAGGTTTCATCCCAATCACATCCGAAGAGGTTATCGGCGATATCCTCCGGTTTGGCCTGATACCGTTCTAGGAGATGCCGGGCGGTCTGACCGAGAAATCCCCCTGAGCCACAGGCGAAATCCAAAACGCTCTCCCCCGGCCTTGGATTTACGGCTGAAACCAGGAGTTGTATCACCTCAGGCGGTGTGAAATAACGACCGTACTCTCCGCCTCGGAAAAATGGTCGCACCGTTTGACGGAAGGCATAGGCGAGAATCCATCCCTCATATTTGCTTAACTCCCCAAGCTGTTCAAGATGTTCATCGAGTCTTCGAATGATGGTTCTGGTAAGCTGATATGCCTTTAGGGCTTTGCTATCGCCCTCAACCCTAGCCCGCAAATAAGCGGCCCATGCCCTTAAAAGGGTCTCGCCTTCCAACCGAGGCCGTCTTTGTTCCTGTAGAATCCTAAGGGCTTTCTCGAAGACGCTAACGAGCCGCTCATATAGGTCTAAATCCCTCTGAAAGGTTTCAGGGCGAAATTTAAGGGCATCCAGGATCTCATCGCGGGAGAGAAGCCGCTCAACCCTCTCATAACGAACCCCGACGCCACTGGGAGGGGGCGTCGCTCGAAAGAGACCATCCTTTCTCCCGGCAGCCACCCAGATATAAGGCACGGGATTTTCGGGATCAAATAGGATGGCATATGCTCTCGCCTGGAGGTAACCGCCTTCAAAGTGCGCTTCGTCCGGCTCAGCTTCGATAACGATGAGAGGTTGATCGCCTATCTTCACGAAGAAATCGGCTTCTCCAGAGCGACCGGGATAGAACTCGATGAAAGCATCCTCGCTCCAGTCGGCATCCTCAAATCCGAGCTCATAGAGGGTTTTCCGCACACGACGCTCCACCGTTCGTTCACGGGCTTCCTCCCCCCTTCGACGGCGTGGCATCGAACCTTACCTCTCCTCGAAGATAGGCTCAACCTGATCCCGCCTGCCGGCCTGAATCTCCTCTATCTGCTGAAGAAGCTTCCGAATGGCGGAAGCGATTTCAGGATGCCGCTCAAGCGGTATACCCAGAGTCCGCTTTCTACCTCTACGGCGTTCACGCTCTAAGATTCGATGCTGCTCACCTATCTTTTGATAACAGCCAACGATAGCTTGTCTGACTTCCTCAGGGGTTTCTTTCGGCAGCAGAGATGTTATCTCCTGCCGTTCTCCCTCGATCAATTTTTCAACCTGCCAGATGAGGGTTTCCAACATCCCCTCGGCTACAAGCAGATCGCGGTTTGCCTCCGCGGTATCACCTATCGCCTTAGCTTGCATAGCGGATTCGTGGAAAGAAGTGATAAGATGATATCCATCAGCGATAGCATCTTGCGATGTTTGGTCAATATAAGGTACGAATAGAGAACGAACCTCATCAAAGTCGAGTTTTACCTGCCCTGATACCCCTGTACATGTGCGTTTTATTTGTCTTGCTCCGTATTGACTCTGTAGGAACACAGTTATATACTCCGCTCTCAAATCATCTATGCGAATTCTATCTATATCTTGACTGATATTCAACCTACCCGGATTGTTTATAACAGCGATATTCCGCCCGATCGAACCAACGCCTGTATTTACTATTAGCAGGTCGCCTTGCTTTATCCGGCTTCTCTTTAGGTCATTATAGCTGCCCTCCTCAATGTAACGCTTCTCCAAAGGGCTTGCGTAAAGGTCAATACCTGTTCTCGTGAGATTTCGCACCTGAATGTAGGCGACACCGTTAACCTGATCTCCATTCGGCAAAAGCAATCGAGCGAGAAACGGAGAATCCTGAACTATAACCTGTGTTCCCAAAGGTGGATAAACTCGCTTTCCTACCTGTCCATAGGTGATATCGGTTATGAAATCGCCGAGTTTTTTAACGGGAAAGGGACATCGCTTAAGCGTCTCATAGATCTCACCCCATCGCGCGCTCCAAAATTCCGGGTCTGCCCGTGCTGCCGATCTCTCCTGGGAGGACAACATCATCATAAGCCCTTCCTTCTCCAGGACCACCTTCACAGGGCCTTCGGGAAGTTTGACTCTGCGAAGCACCTTCACCCGTTTCATCGAGAGATCACCTCCTGCAGAAATTTTAACACAGTGGGGAACTGATTACAATCCCCAATGTTGATGAGCAGAGTGTGATGATCTGGAGGACAACTTTTCAAAAACATGGCGTATAATGGTGGCGATCCTCCGTCTGACCTTCCTCGCCTCCTCCCATAAGGCGTCCTGATCCACAAAGCGAAGATCAGATTTGAAGATATGAGGATCGCTCTCCCAACGTATGGGTATATCTTCGAACTCGAAGATGAGCTCCCCCTCCTCAATGCTGGCCAGTTTACCAGATATGGATCTGATTGTCAACTGAGGGATGGGTTTATCTGATATCTTT
>CAZHVH010000480.1:1805-3048 GCA_964535855.1 uncultured bacterium | reverse complement strand
AAGAAGGAGGAAAGCGATCAAGTTGAGGAATGATTCAGCAGCGCATCGACTATTCTGATCGATGCCGCGCCGTCACCATAAGGGTTGACGGCGCGGGACATACGGACGCGTTCCTCCGGATCGTCCAACAGCCTGAAAACCTCCTCGATGATTTTTCCTCTATCGGTTCCCACCAGTTTGGCCGTTCCGGCCTCTATCCCCTCCGGCCTTTCCGTGGTGTTCCTTAAAACCAACACCGGCACTCCCAGGGCCGGCGCCTCTTCCTGAATCCCTCCCGAATCGGTCAGTATCAGCCACGCCCTCTTCATCAGATGAACTAAAGGTTCATACTCAAGCGGCCGCAATAAGATCACCCCGGGCACGTCGCCCAACATCCTGTGGACCGGCTCCCAGACGTTTGGATTCAGATGCACGGGATATACTATCCTCACCTCGTCCGGGCGTCTGAGGACGATCTCCTTCAGCGCCGAACAGATGTTCCTGAGAGGTTCACCGTGGTTCTCCCTGCGATGTGCTGTCACCAGTATCAGGCGTTGATCCTCATCGATACCCAGGCTTTCCAAAAGGGCCTCGGCATCCTCCGACGGTTTGGAGTTAGCGACCCAAAGCAGAGCATCTATGACCGTGTTTCCGGTGACGACTATATCCCTATCGGGGACGCTTTCAGCGAGCAGATTCTCCCTCGCCCTATCGGTGGGTGCGAAGTGAATATCGGATACGGCTCCTATGACCTTACGATTTATCTCTTCAGGAAAGGGCTGCCATTTATCCCAGGTACGCAGACCGGCTTCTACGTGACCGACCTTGACCCTGTTATAGAAAGCCGTCAATGCGGCCGCCATAGCGGTGGTGGTGTCGCCCTGAACCAAAACCCAGTCAAAGCAGCCGTCTCGGATGACCTTATCGAGCCTCTCCATGGCGGCAGAGGCAACCTGCACCGGCGTCTGGTTGGGTTGCATGATATTAAGATCATGATCGGGCTCCACACGGAAGAGCTTCAAAACCTGATCCAGCATCTCCCTATGTTGTCCGGTCGAACAGATGACGCATTCCACACCGGATCGCGCCTTGAGCTCTTTGATGACCGGAGCCATCTTGATGGCCTCCGGTCGGGTGCCGAAGACACAGAGAACTCTCATCGTCAGGATTCCTTCTCTCCCTTGAGTTTTTCGGCTATGGTTTGACCGAATTTTCTCGCCGCTGAGGGACCGTTGCCGGTTACGATCATCCCGTCCTCCTCGAC
>CAZHVH010000480.1:0-1705 GCA_964535855.1 uncultured bacterium | reverse complement strand
CCTTTCATCCCGCGTGCCTCATCCAAAGAGGAAGAGGCCACGACCACCTCGGCTCCCTCGCCCTCCAGGATGGCCTTCGGCTCCATAAGCTCCTCATCGCGGAAACCGTTGTGTGCGATGATCATGACCACCCTTTTGCCTGAGAGATCCCTCGATTCTCCTCCGGCCTGCTTTGACCTGGAGCAGGAGAACAAGGCCGAAGCCATAAAAGCTACCAGGATCAAGGCGAAACCCTTACGCATGAGGATCACCTCTGTGCAATCAATTGTCATTTGCTCGCTTCGCGAGCGTCATCGAAAGGTCACTTATTGTCATTTAGCTGCGCCGTCATTTATGGTCATTTTGAATGACGGCGAAGCCGAATGACCCAATGACTATAAATGACTTTTCCTTATCAAAAGGGGCATGAACTCGGTCCCTTTTTCCAGCAAGCCGATGCTTCCCCTTTCAGCTACCCTTTCGGAGAAGGAATCGGAGTCGTCTGGACGGATGTTTCCACCTGAGACAAGAATGGGAACGGGGTCATCGGTGTGCGCCTTATGCTCACAAGGTGTGGAATGATCTGCGGTCACTGCCACGATCGCCTCCTTCAGATCGAGCTTCTCCAGAAGCGGACCAAAGAAATGACGGTCTATGGTCTCGATTATCCGTTTCTTCTTCTCCACATCTCCGTCGTGAGCTGGTTCGTCCGGGCCCTTGATGTGGATGTAAAGCCCATCGAACCTCTTGATGTTTTCAACCGCCAGCTCGGCCCTTTCGACGTAATCCCTGGCGAGGTCTCCGCTTGGAAGGGGCAGTTCGACGATCTCGATTCCCATCAGGACCGCTATCCCCCTTTCCACCGGCATCTCGACGAAGGAGGCGAAATTCAGGCCGAATTTCTCCTTAAACGGGGGGAACTTGGGCAGATGATCACCGGCGTCACGGCAGAGGATCATGTTCCCCGCCATCTTCCCCTCAGAGCGGCGTTTGAGGTTTATAGGATGACTCTTTAGCACCTCATAGCTCTTTCGCGTGAACTCGTTGATGAGCTTAGCTGCGTTTATGGCCGCCGGATCGTTTTCATGCCCTTTGGTGGGTCTAGCTTCCTGGACTACATTTTCGAACTTCTCCTTCGCCACGCCCAGCGGACCGATCTTGTCATATGCAGGGTCGGTATTGGTCACCTCCCCTGAGAGCCTCCCTTCTTTGGCTCTGATGACCAGACATCCCCTATGTCCTATGGTGCTCTTGAACTGGAAGGTGGCCGGCACGGAGGTGAGTTCCACCTCTCTGTTGATCGCCTCCGCCAGCTCTCTGGCCTCCTCGCTCGATAGGTTTCTGCCGACCCGCCGGTCGATTATGTTCCAGTTTTCATCCACGGTGGCGAAGTTCACCCTCAGCGCCAGATCGCCATCCCTGACCTCCAATCCCGAGGCGAAGGATTCCAGAGGACCTCTGCCGGTATAGTAGACGTTAGGGTCATATCCCAGTATGCTGATCACCGCTATATCGGACTGCGGTGCTATTCCTTTCCCCACGGTGTACATCCTTCCGGTCACACCCTCTCTTGCAAGGCGATCCATGTTCGGAGTTTCGGCGGCCTCAAGAGGGGTTTTGCCGCCCAACGACTTTATCGGCAGATCGCCGAGCCCGTCCAGTACCACGTAGACTATCTTCTTCATCTTCAGCTCCCTTCATCGGATAATTTGATTGAATCCAGGAT
>CAZHVH010000479.1:0-3049 GCA_964535855.1 uncultured bacterium | reverse complement strand
ATCGCTCCCAGCCTGGTGATATCGTCAAATCCGATGGCAAGATAGGATGCATTATGCGACTTCAGGAAGGAGAGAGCTTCCTCCTCATCCTGGGCGCAGAAGACATGACGAGCTATCAGATGGATCCAGTAAGGGATGAAATGATCTTCATCTACAATTGTCGCTTGATTTGCCAGGAGATTGATCTGACTGCCGTGATCCCACCAGGCGGCCACAACGGATTTCGAGGGAAGCGAATCTCTCATATAAGCCATTGCATTCCGCCAGCGCTTCGACGGAGTCGGTTGAACCATTTTAATCGCTCCAAGGGACTGCTTGGCAAATGTTGAGGTGAAGAAACAAAAGCAGATAAGCGAAACTCCTAAAGCTATCCATCTCCATTTAAGCATCAGAGGACGAAGCCAAAGATAACGAACGGGTGATGTGAGGACATAGACGAGGAAACTAACGGCGACCGGGGCAAAGAAGAAATGATACCTGCTTGCTCCTCGGGCTGCTATTAACATAACGATAAACCACACTAAGGTGAGCGTCCATTTGTCAAGGGTCGAATTTGTGAGGGGAAGTCCCCCTCGCTTCCACGCAAGCCACCAGGCAGAGACAACTACGAACACCCCCGATATGAGTAACACAGATGCAAAAATCCACTGAGAGAGATAGCCGTTCGAGAGAAGCACCTGAAAACGGCTATAAACCATTCCCCCGATGAAAACCAACCAAATAATCATGCTAAACCATGTGTTTATTCCCAGGAAATCTGCCGTCTTCCAGACGATTAGCAAAGTACCGGCTACCATTAAAAGGAAGCTGATTCCATACGCCTTCGCCCAATCGGTTGTAGGAAGGGTTTGAAGTTCCCCGACTGTTCGCATGAGCCGGCTCTTCCCCAATGGGGACTGAATGTTATTCCAGAAGGCGGTGAAAACCTCAGAAATCGAAGGTGCATAAAGCGCTCCAAGAACACTTACTATACCGATGCAGATGAGGAAGGAGCAGGTCGTTGCTAGGATGCCGATGGGGATTCGATTCCCTTTTGGGATAAGGGATCGGAGTATGAAAAGTATCCCCATAGATAGACCAACTGATAGTGGGACGCCCCAAGCCAATAAGGCATATGGTGCTAGGGTATAGTAGGTTTTCGTCCAGAGGGACAGGCTTAAAACGGAAGGGATCGCCCATCCAAGGTAGGCGAGGATATGGGAATATGAGATCCGGTCCCATAACACGTTGATGAGGAGAAAGGCCCCGATGATCATACCAAACAGCCCGCTTCCTTCCCAGCTCATATTGAGAAACATCTGGGCAATTCCGGCAAGAACAGCATAGAAGATCCGCTTTTTCGGCGAAGGCGCCTCCAGAGATCGGGCGAAAAAGAGGAGGACGCATAACCCAAAGAACAGGCATAGCGAATCCCGATCGGCGTATCCCGCCGAGCTGCGGATGAAAGCGGGGGGGATCGCGGCAAGGGGAAAAACGGTACCCGACGCTGTCAGCCGATCAAATAGCCCTTTAACGAGGAGGTAGAGTGCCACCTGGGAGAGCGCGAACCATATGAGTGGATAGATCAAAGCCGCGTCAGATAGGGTGAATGAATGGCGTATCCATCGTACCGATTTGTAAATCCAGGCAAGAAGGTAAGAGGAGAAGCTGAGTTGACGGGTGAGATCGCGCCCGAGGGGGGCCCAGCGCATCATATCCCGCTTGGGCAACCCCCCGGTTTCAGCGATGATCTTCGCCTGACGGACGAACCGGTAGACATCCGTATCGAGCCAGCCGTTCCGAACGAGAGGAACTACCTGCGACCGCAGGTAAATCCCCAGGGCGATAGCAATCCCCACGGCCAGCGTTAGGAAAACCCGTTTCACCTGAAATCGCTTAATAATTCCGGAGATCAATGGTGACTACTTCAGATGGCTCACTCTGTCCAGGAAGCCGTAGCCATATCTCCTCCACGCCATCCCAGCCAAGACATGGACCGGGAGGAAGATTCGCCTTCTCCTCCCATACCTTTAGGAGCTCCTTTTTGAGCTCCAGCCTCCTCTCCTTGGAGGGTTCATTTTTCATCTCCTGGATCAAACGCTGTTCTTTCTTTAGGAGCTTTTCCTGATATCTCCACTCCTCCGGCGTGAGAGGTCTAGGATTAGGGTTTCTCCAGGAGGTGAGAATACGATACTTCTTCCCTCTAACCAGCTTGAGCGGGACTGTCCGACCATCCGGCAATTTATAGTTCCAAACTTCCACAAGCGGATAGAGCTTGCCCTTATATAGATAATATCCCTTTGGCACCTTGGGTGTTCCAGATCGCTTCACCCCTTCGCTCTGACCCTTCCCTCCCTGCGCTTGAGCCTCAAGCTCCCCCTCTTCTTGCGATGTGATGGATTCCGAAGAACCGCTGTCCGTCGATAGACCCTGAAACACCTCTTCAAGTTCCTTGGACTCATCAGAGAAGGATGTCTCGTCTTCGCCGGCGGGAGGTTTCCTTCCCTCTATCGGGAGATTAGTCCTCACACCCTCATCCTTTTGATTCAAGCTGATCGGGTTCGAGCTGGTTCCCTTTGGGTTTTCACGCCATGAGAGGTTTATCAGGATGTTTCCGGCCAGCACGAGGAGGGCAAGCGTCCCCAATATCAGAGGCAATCGCCATTCCGATAGGAAAGACCTCATGATGATCTCCCCCTCATGGAACTGTGAAGCTGGGATATGTGTGTTTCGCTTCGTTAATAATTCCGGAGATCAATGGTGACTACTTCAGATGGCTCACTCTGTCCAGGAAGCCGTAGCCAGATTTCCGACACACTATCCCAGCCGAGGCATGGAGAGGGAAAGTTAGCGAGTTCCTTCCACACTTTTATGAGTTCCCTCTGGAGCTCCAACCTCCTCTCCTTGGAAGGCTCATTTTTCATCTCCTGCATCAAACGGCGTTCTTTCTCTTCAAGTTCCTTCTGACGTCTCTTCTCCTCCGGCGTGAGAGGTCTGGGATTAGGGTTCCTCCAAGAGGAAAGGATACGATACTTCTTGCCTCTCTCCAGCTTGAGAGGCACAACTCGCC
>CAZHVH010000478.1:0-3052 GCA_964535855.1 uncultured bacterium | reverse complement strand
TCCTGAGAAATAAGCGCTTCTGACCTCTCTGCTCTCTGCTACACTTAACGATAATATGAGCGATTCAGTAGAGATTGCCAGGAGGTGAGGGTATGAGCAAGACGATTATGATCGCCGTTATAGGGGCCATAATCTCGGTGGCCTTTTCGGCAGTGGGGGGATAACTTGACCATGCCTGAACTCAGGTGTTATACTACCTATTGGATCACTATCCTATCAGGGTATGAAGGGTGATATGATGGCTTTTGATTTTCAGTCACAGTACAGTTCGAAGGTGATGGAGCACTTCCTCAATCCAAGAAATGTCGGAATGATCGAGGATGCGAACGGCGTCGGGACCGTCGGAAATCCGGTCTGCGGCGATGTGATGAGACTTTACATTAAGATAGAGGATAATAAAATAGTGGATGCCAAATTCCAGACCTTCGGCTGCGGGGCCGCTATAGCTACCAGCTCGATGCTCACTGAGATGATAAAGGGGAAAACGATCGACGAGGCGCTTAAGGTCACGAATAAGGTTATAGCTGAGGCGCTGGGCGGCTTGCCGAAAGTCAAGATGCACTGTTCGGTCCTCTCTGAGCAGGCTTTAAAATCTGCCCTTGCCGATTATTACAAACGTATAGGCCAAAAACCACCCTTCAAGATCCCCGATAGCGATCTCGAGAAGTGCGATCTGATAGAAGAGGAGGAAGAGGAGGAGTAGCTGTGCTTTTAGGTGCTCACGTTCCCGCAACCGGAGGAGCGCATAAGGCGATCGCCTTCGCCGAGAGGCTGGGGTGTCAGTCCATCCAGATTTTCACGCGCAGCCCCCGCTCATGGGGTGCGAAACCTCTCTCATCAAAGGAGATCGACGCTTTCCGGGAGGCGTGGCGGAACTCCTCCGTTATTGAGATACTGGGACATGACTGTTACCTGACCAACCTCGCCTCCCCTAAACCCGAAACGATCGATAAATCCATCGCTTCCTTCGTTGACCAGATGGAGCGATGTCAGGCGCTCGGCATAAGATACCTCGTCACACATCTGGGTTCACACCTGGGTTCCGGCGAGGAGGAGGGGTTAAAGAGATTCGTCGAAAACCTCTCCCGCGCCGTCTCGATGGCAGAGGCCCCGGATGTGATCGTCCTGCTTGAAACCACCGCCGGTCAGGGGACTAACCTGGGTTACACCTTCGAACAGATAAGATACGTCCTTGACACGGCGGAGCCCAAGGGTAGATATGCCGTCTGTTACGATACGTGTCATACCTTCGCGGCCGGATATGATATCACCACACCGGAAGGGTATAACGAGACGCTGGATAGATTCGAGGAGATAATCGGGTTAGAAAAGCTCAAAGCGTTTCACCTGAACGACTCCAGGTTCCCATCCGGCAGCCGCAAGGACAGACATGAACATATAGGCGAGGGCATGATGGGGCTTGAACCCTTTAGGATGCTGCTGAACGACGAGAGATTCTCCTCCCTTCCAGGAGTGTTAGAGACACCTGATTCCCTGGAGATGTTCGAACGGAACCTTGAAGTTCTGCGCGGCCTCGTCGATGGATAAATCCGGCTATTCCCAAAATTGAAAGATCCACCCATTTAGGGAACCCTGAACTTCAGGAACATCACCGCCAAATAAACGACATAGACGAGGAAGAGGCCGAATCCCTCCAAACGACTGATCCTATTGCGGGTTCTGGCGAAGAGCGTGAGCATGATCATAAGCAGCAGCATAACGGGAAAATCCAACACCTTGGTTTGATTCTGTATGGGCAATCTTTCGGCGAACGATGTTCCGCCCAACACCCACAGGATATCCAGTATATCGGCGCCCATGATGTTGCCGACCGATATCTCCTGATACCCTTTAATCGTGGCGGTCAGGGCTGTAACATACTCCGGTAGGGAGGTTCCCAGGGCGACGAGCGTTATGCCGATTATCAGCTCCGGCACCCCTAATCTGCGTGCGATCAACTCGGCGCTGTTGACCAACCATCTGCTGCCGAAGATCACACAGCCGGCTCCCAGCAGGAAGAAGAGGATTTCCCTGCGAAGGTTGATTCCCGACTCATCCACATCGCCATCCGCCATATCGACCAGCTCCAGCAACGCTTTGCTTCTTTCGCTCCTGGCGGCGCGCACTGAATAATATATGTACCCTATCAATCCCAGGATTAACGGTATCGAATCCAGCCTTGAAAGCCCTCCGTCGATACCCAAAAGGGTCACCATAGCGCCTGCCCCTATCATGATCAGCCCTTGCTGAAGGGACAACGACGGACGGTCTATAAGCATCGGTCGGATCATCAGGCATGTCCCGAGGATCAACCCTATGTTGCACACCGTCGATCCGATGGCGTTCCCCACAGCGAAATCGGCACGCTCGGTCAGGGCGGAATAGGTTGAGACGGTGAACTCCGGCATTGTAGTAGCCAAGCTTACTATGGTTGCTCCGATTATGACCCTGGGTACATGAGTCGCCTCGGCTATCCTGACCGCCGCCTCGGTAAACCAATCGGCCCCTTTCGTGATAAGGAAGATTCCCACTGCCAGCTTCAACAGGGCGAAGATCGTCGCCTCCAACCAACAGCCTCCTTCCCCTATTGGGAGATCTGGACGGTAGTTCCCTTGGTGGTTATACGGTTATCCTTCTTGGTCCAGTAACCGATGCCGGGCTCCGTGACGGTGAGCCTGCCACCGCCTTGTGTTTCGATCATCTCCTTTATCCTCTCAGGCGAGAGGATCTCGGCCTCGAGTTGATCCTTACCAAGCCTTACTATCTCCTCGCACAGCTCCACACATTCCTTACATATAGCCCCACCCAACGAACCGGTTATGAATTTTTCTCCCTCTTTTTCCATCCTTCCGCAGAAAGAACAAACGGCAACCTTTCTTTCCTCTTCCATCTCACCCTCTCATTATTTCCCATAAGGGAATCAGGCCCTCAACGGGCACACATGTAGTAGTATATCGTTTGATGGACTTGCATGTCAAATAACCATCGTAAGAGCGCAGGGCTTTTCAATGATTTGGCATAATCAGGCGTGGTAAGGGCGCTCCTCTGTGTA
>CAZHVH010000477.1:0-3067 GCA_964535855.1 uncultured bacterium | reverse complement strand
GACGTTTGGATCTGGACGCCTTTCATGCTGTTGATGTCGCTGGCGGGGCTTTCGACCGTGCCGAGGTATCTCTATGAGGCGGCTGAGATCGACAGGGCATCATGGTGGTTCAAGTTCAGATACATCACCCTTCCATATATCGCTCCCCTCCTGATTCTGGCCCTTCTCTTCAGGAGTATGGATGCGTTGAGGTTCTTCGATAAAGTCTATGTATTGACCGGAGGTGGCCCTGGAGAGATGACACAGACCGTTCCCTACTACATCTATAAGGTCGCCTTTTCTTACTGGCGCACGGGCGAGTCGTGTGCGCTGGCCTATATCCTGGTGATAATGATCATAGGACTAAGTTCCATCTACATTCACTATCTCAATAGACTCAGCGCGAGGTGAAAAGATGAACTTCAGAAATAGGGAAAGGCTTTTAAGGTTGATGATAACGATATCCCTCTCAATTCTGGTGGTGATCTACCTCTTCCCGGTCTATTGGATGGTCTCAACGGCGACGAAGACCAGGATAGATGCCCTATCCATCCCTCCCAGATGGATATACAAACCGACGTTCATACATTTTAAGAGGATCTTCTCGAGCGAGGGTGAAACCTCCTTTCCGCATCAGCTCTTTAACAGCTTTCTCGTATCCTTCGTCAGCACCGGGTTGGTGGTGATTATAGGATCGCTTTCGGCCTATGTCTTTTCGAGGTTTGAGCTTAAGGGGAAGGACGATCTTCTCTTCTTCATCCTATCGACGAGGATGCTGCCGCCCATAGTGGTGATAATACCGCTGGTGGTGATGTACAGGACAATGGGGCTCTTCGACACCAGGTTGGGACTTGTGATCGCCTATACCGTTTTCAACCTGGCCTTCGCCGTCTGGATGATGAAGAGCTTTATAGACGAGATACCCAGGGAGTATGAGGAGGCAGCGATGATAGATGGATACTCCCGCTTCCAGGCCTTCTTCAAGTTTATCCTGCCGGAGATGCGCACCGGCATGGTCGCAACGGCCATATTCAGCCTGATAATGTCATGGAACGAGTTCAGCTTCGCCCTGCTCCTGACCGCCGACAGGGCCAGGACGGCTCCTCCCTCCATAGCGCAATCGATGGGCACATCAGGGACCAACTGGGGTCATATCGCCGCCGGATCGCTTCTGATGGTCATTCCCGTTGTGATCTTCACCTTTCTCCTGCGTAAGCACCTGCTGAGGGGGTTCACCTTCGGTGTGATAAAGGAGTGAGGCTAACTCCACACCCCTGGTATCTCCCATCCGCAGTATTTGCATTTGCCGTCCACCACGTTATTTTTGATCACGAAGAACCCCATCCTCTGTATGAGAAGCTTACCGCAGTTTGGACAGTAGGTGTTGTTGGCCTTATGGGTAGGGGATATGTTCCCCAGATACACATATCTGAGACCGACCTTCATCGCCTCCTCGCGCGCCTTTTCAAGCGTGCTCATCGGCGTTGGAGGGAGGCTTTTGAGCTGGTACATCGGGTAGAACCTGGAGAAATGAAGCGGTACATCTGGCCCCAGCTCATCCATCACCCAGCTTGCGAGGTCATGAAACTCCTCCACCGTGTCGTTCAGCGTGGGCACAACGAGATCGACTATCTCAAGCCATATCCCCTTCCGCTTTATGGTTTTTATCGTGTTCAAAACCGGCTGTAGCTGGCCGCTGCATATCTCCCGATAGAATTTATCCCTGAAGGCCTTGAGATCTATCTTAATGGCGTCCACCGTTTCGCAAAGCTGCTCAAGGGGTTTCTGGTTTATGTATCCGGCGCTGACCACGACACTCCTAACGCCCCTTTGACGTCCTATTCGGGCTGTGTCGTACATATATTCATAGAAGATCGTCGGCTCGGCATACGTGTAGGCTATGGATCTGCATCCGTTCTGTCTGGCGTATCGAACCACGTCTTCGGGCGGGAGATAGACGTTATCCGTCTGTTCAGGCCGGCGCTGGGATATCTCCCAGTTTTGGCAATACTTACAGTTGAGATTACATCCGGCGGTGGAGATCGAAAATGCGGTTGAGGCAGGGAGAAAGTGATAGAAAGGTTTCTTCTCTATAGGATCGACATGCACGGCGCACGGATTTCCGTATACCAACGTGTAATATGTCCCTTTATGGTTTTCGCGGACACCGCACCATCCCCGTTCTCTATCACCTATAACACACTCCCTCGGGCAAAGCACGCATTTGATCCGCTCATTGGGTAGCTTCTCGTAGAACATCGCCTCCTTGGTGACGAATATATGTTTATCGTCAGCGAGATTTACGCCTTTCCCTCCGGCGAGGGCGACCCCACTGAGGGAGATCAAAAGCGGACAGGCAGAGGAGAGCCTGAGGAACTCCCTGCGTGTCATGCCTTTAGCCATGAAAGGTTCACCCCTCTTTTCTGTAGTCCGGGCAGATGTTAACAAGCCTGCTCATCACCTCGACGGCGTGCCATCCATCGGTTCGAGGTTTCCTACGTAAACGGATGCAATCTAAGAAGTGTTGACATTCCAGCATGAGGATATCGGTCTGGTTTTTAGGATCGAGGAAATCCCATGTCAGCTCATGTTCCTTCCCACCGAGCTCCCTTGTGCGGAGGGTAAAGGTTCGGCGGTTAACATCCGCCTTATCATCGGCTTCCACCCGCATCCGTTCCTCGGGAACCCCTAAGGCGACTCCTAAGGCGATCATATGCACTCCGAAGTTCCAATAGGCGTTCAGCAGCTTCTCCGGCGTGGAGGTTTTCAGGAAACATGCTTCCCCACCGATCGGCTCACCGGGAAGTGCGCTTAGGGCGTCAAAGCCAGGGCCATAACATAGGATATGACCGACCAGCATAACCCGTTCCCTCTCATCCGCAAGTCTTGCTAAGGTAACTGCCTCATCGACCGAAAGGGTTACAGGCTTTTCCATAAAAAGGTCCTTACCCGCCTCCAGCACCTTCCGACCTAGCTCATAATGCACGGCCGGAGGAGCGGCCACGACCACCGCATCGCTCTCCTCTATGATCCGATCGATATCCTCGCTGAAGCGGGCGTTGCATTGCCGACGGAGCATATCCCTGTT
>CAZHVH010000476.1:0-3069 GCA_964535855.1 uncultured bacterium | reverse complement strand
GCCTTCAAAATCAAAGGGGGCAGGGATTATGAGCGCTGGGAGGTTGAAGATAGGGAAAGTATCCTTCCGCCTTCTTCCGGGCATAGGTATAGCGCTGACCCTCCTCATCGCAACGTCTGCCGTTCAGGGGCAGGATGAGCCGATAGCGCTGAGTCAAGGCACTCACCTGTTGATAGACGACTACCTGATTGAATCGGCGCGGAACGTGAAACGCAGGGTCAACCGACCGCGTCGGTTCCTAAAGCCCCCTGTGGTGAAAGGAGTGGAAGCCTCCCGTAACCCCGACGGCTCCATCAAATTGGGGAGCAACTTCAACTTCGACGTGACCGTCCGGTATGACCCGGAGGAGCGTCTGTTCAAAATGGTCCACTCCGGCTGGTATCCCGATAATCCCTACACGCCCGTCCTTCGTGAATCAAAGGATGGAGTTCACTGGAGCGAAGTCCGAGCCGTCCTGGAGAGGACGGGCTTCGACGACGAGGGAAACTTCCGCTATCCCGACCGGCGGTTCAAATCGCTCATCCAGACCTTTAAGGAAGGGGATATGAGCGCTCGCATCGGGGAGGTGTGGTTCTCGCCCGACGGGGAAAAGGGTTGGAGACCCTATCCCGGCAACCCCGTCTTCACCCCTGAGGATTTCCCCGGCTGCGTCTTCGACGGGGCCGTCCCATATTTCAACCCGATCTCAGCGATGTACGGCGTTTTCATGCACGTGCATAATCCACGATGCACCTATCGGGATGCCGACGGGGTGCTGCACAGAAACGTCCACGTCCGACAGGTCTGGCACGCCGCCAGCCGTGATTTCAAAAGTTGGAGCCGGCCGAAACCTCTGTTCAGCCCCGACTCCGGCGATAAGGGGATCACACAGTTCTACGGAATGACGCCCATAGGGAGACGCGGGGAGTATTTCATCGCCGCCCTCAGAGTGTTGAGGGATGACCTGAAAGCTGGTGGCATCCCGGAGATCGTCCACGTCGATCTGAACGGCAACGGCTTGAAGGAACCGGTTAAGGTTTATGGGATCGGCTACACGGTCCTGGCCTGGACACGAGACGGGGTTAACTGGCAACGCGACCGATACACCGATAGGTTCCTCGAGCCGGACCCAGACCCCCGTGCCTGGGATCACGCCGTCGCCTGGGCGGGAAGTTGTATACCGGTCGGCGACGAGATATACGTCTACTACGGCGGCTACAAATACGGACATAAGGTTTACACCGATAGGCAGATAGGGGTTGCGAGGCTGAAACGCGATCGGTTCATCGCCTGGGAGGCGAGGGGTGAAGGCGGGATTCTCAGAACACGCCTCGTGACCCTTGATTGTGAAAAGCTTACCTTGAACGTCGATGCCGAAAGGGGGGAGGTGAGGGTCGGGATATCAGATGAAAGCGGCAACTCCATCCCGGGGTTCAGGTTCGAGGAGTGCGCGCCTATCCGAACTGATTCACTCGACGCGCCTGTGAGGTGGAGGAAACACACACTGCGGGAGCTGGCGGGGGTTCCCATGCATCTGGAGTTCCGATTGAAGAACGCCCAACTTTTCGCCTTCACGCTCAGCGGCGAGATCGGTCTCCCGACGGTCGAGTTCAAACGTACAAACTCCGAAGGTGTGGAAAGTGAGGGATCGCCGAGCTTCGTCGTGGAGCTGAGCGAGCCTTCCGAGAGGAGGGTGACGGTAGGATACAGGGCGACGGGCGGTACGGCGAGCGAAGGGGTGGACTATTTGTTGAAGGGAGGACGGTTGAGATTCGATCCGGGCGAGACTCTGAAGCGGATCTGGATGGATGTGATCTACGACGAGATAGAGGAAGGGGACGAGACGGTGGAGATCTCGCTGTACGATCCCGAAAACGCTAGGTTGGGCGATAAAATGAAACACGTCTACACCATCCACGACGATGGGAATGAGCCTCCGGCGATCGACGCCGGAGCCGACAGATACGCCACCTTCCCCGTCACGTCCGTTCGATTGACCGGTACCGTCACCGATGACGGGTTGCCCGACCCGCCGTTGGAGGTGTCGGTGGTATGGAGCGTGATTAGCGGGCCGGGGAGGGTCGTTTTCTCCGAGGGGAACGCTTTGGATACGACGGCGATCTTCGAGGTGCCCGGGGTTTACCTCCTGCGTTTGACGGGGAGCGACGGGAGATACTCGTCGAGCGACACGGTGAGGGTGATCGTCAACCCGGAGGGGAACCCCTCCATGCGCTTATTGCCGACCCGGGGTTTGATACTGTGGCTCAAGGCGGACGCCGACCTGCACAGAGGGCCCAGCGGTGAGGTGACGGTCTGGCTCGATCAATCCGGTAACGGACACAGGTTCTATCAACCGTCCGATATGAAAGCCCCCCTGTGGGTCCCCAAAGCCATAAACGGCAGGCCAGCTTTGGCGTTCGATGGGAGGGACGACGAGCTGCGGAGCCGTTGGCCCCGAATCAGCGCCGGGGGATGGATCAACGAGAGGACGATAGCAATCCTGTTCAGGACGGGGGAGGATGTGAGGAGAAGACAGGTGCTTTTCAAGCAGGGCGACAGATTCTTGGGGTTGAACATCTACGTTCAGGGCGGGAGGGTGTATATCGGCGGGTTCAACGTGAGGACGGGATGGGAACCCGCTTACCTCAGCGGGCCGGTCGTCCCGAACTCCCTCTACTGCGCTATGCTGACTTACAACCGTTTTGGAAACAGGTTGAAAGGGTTTCTCAACGGGAGGGAGCTGGGTCGAAGGGCCGGGGTCGCCCGGCTTTGGGGATACGGTTATTGGGCGAGCATAGGCGGGGTTTATGGCGGAACCCGTTTTCACGATGGGAAGGTGGAGGGAGCCGGCAGCTATTTCGCCGGCCATATAGCCGAAGTTCTGTATTACGAGAAGGAGCTTTCGGACGGGGAGATACGAGCGATCGAGGATTACTTGATGAGGAATAGCCGGCGATCCGGAAGGGGCGGCCGAGACGACCTTCGAGGCTTTTCCTTTTCTTCGGCGAGATAGATGGGGCGGCTGAGGTTTACTTCAACGGGCGAAAGGTCGGGGAACAGCCGAAGCCTCGCATGCCCTTTGAGATGGAG